>JALYFY010000028.1 GCA_030777385.1 Pseudomonadota bacterium
GCAGAGGGCAGCATCTCGATGTGGCGCTCCCTCAGATTGGCGTCCGCGTAGATAGCCCGCAGGCTGTCCTCGTCGTCGAAGCCGAAAGTGGCATTGCGGGCCTGCAGCTCGTTGGCCCGGGTGGCAATCGCCGGAGGCTGGTGCTCTTCCGGAGTTCTCAGAAGCCCAAGCCTCTTGAGCGCAAGGCCGGCACCGAGCTGGCCGCTGAGCCAGGATAAGGGAATCGCGAGAAGAAGGCCGATGATCGTGGGCGACATCCAGAGGAATAGGGATGTGGCGATCATGAAGGCGGAGATGCCGGCCAGCGCTCCCAGAACCGTATGAGCCCGGTGGCGGCGAACGATGTCCTTGAAGGGGATCGAGCCGTCGTCACGGCGCTGCGGCTGCCAGCCCGTGTCGCGCCCCAGCAGGATCTGGAAGACGGAACCTGACTGGATGAGCATCAGGATAGGCGCCAAGAGCGCCGAGAGGATCATTTCGATCATCGAGGAGATGATGAGGCGGATGCCCCCGCCCGAAGCGCGCCGGTCGTTGCCGCGGATCAGCATCAGCAAAAGCCCGAAGATCTTCGGGGCGAGCAGGATTCCCATAGTGACGGCAAACAGCGTCAAGGCTCGCTCAGGATCGAACCGGGGCCAGATTGGGTAGAGCCGGAAGTCGCGGGCAAAATACTCCGGACGGATGTATGTCGTCTGTAGGACGAGGGCGATACCGACGATCAGCTGGAAGAGCCAGAACGGCGAGGCGAGATACGACATGATGCCGGTGGCGAAGTGCTGCCGCGTCGGCAGCTTCAGGCCCTTGGCGGTGACCACCCGCATGTGCTGCAGGTTGCCTTGGCACCAGCGCCGGTCGCGGGCGGACAGGTCGATCAGGGACGGGGGGCTCTCCTCATAGGAGCCCTGGAGATCCGCCAGCATATAGACCGACCAGCCGGCGCGGCGCAGCAGCGCCGCCTCGACGAAGTCGTGGCTGAGGATGTGGCCTCCGAAGGGCGGCTTGCCCTTCAGATCCGGGAGGCCGCCATGGGCCGCAAAGGCCTTGGTGCGGATAATCGCGTTGTGGCCCCAGTAGTTGCCGTCACGGCCCATCCAGACAGCAAGACCCATGGCGATGACAGGACCGGTCACGCGGGCGGCATATTGCTGGAGGCGGGCGAAGAGCGTGTTGCGGTTGATGATAAGCGGCAGCGACTGGATGATGCCGGCATCGGGGTCGGCTTCCATGGCAGCGGCCAGACGCACGATGCACTCGCCGGTCATGAGGCTGTCGGCGTCGAGCACCAGCATGTGCTCGTAGTGCCCGCCCCACCGGGACACGAAGTCGGCGATGTTGCCCGCCTTGCGATGATGGTTCTTCTGCCGGTGGCGGTAATAGAATCGGGCGCCGGGCCCCAAACGTTCCCTCAAGGCAAGAAAAGCCCGCTCCTCGGCGATCCAGGCATCCGGGTTCGTGGTGTCGGAAAGGATGAAATAGTCGAAGTGATCGTTTAGGCCCGTGGCCTGAACCGACTCGTAGATCGCTTCCAGGGCGGCAAAGGTGCGGCTGGTCTGCTCGTTGTAGACCGGCATGACGATGGCGGTGCGCTGCTGCAGCGAAGAGGGCAGGGCGCCCCTGTGACCGGGCTGCCTCAGCAGGGCCAGAAAGCCCAGAAGGGCACTGGTGAACGCAACCGCGATCCAGGAGAAATTGACGCTGAAGAGAACGAGGAGCACCCACTGGAGCGCCGTGGTGCGGCTGACCGACACCACCTGGTACATCTCATAGGTGCCATAGGCTGTCAGCAGCAGGCCGCCGCCGAACACGAAGAGGCGGGCAAGCCAAGTCCCCATGTGGGGATGCTGCATGATCGGCTTGCGCTCCTGGGACTCCGACCAGCGCCTGAGCGACTGGGTCGGCATCTCCAGATGCTTTTCAGGCGGCATAAAGGCTGCCGGCCGCTCGATGGCGGCAACATTCGGGGTCTGGTCGGAACTTAGGGTGTCCAACGATAAAGCCATGTCTCGCTAATCGGTTTCCCGCCTGCCTCTAAGATCAGGCGCATCTCACACGCGTTTTCGTTGCCCGGGTCAAGCTCGAATGCGACGCGTACTGTCTTTCGCTCCGGATATGGCAAAAGTTTGAGGTTCTGGAACGATCCAGGACCGACTGTCAGCACGGATCTAAGGTCCGCCGGCAGTTTGTCACCCAGCATCTCGCCGGAAAAATCCACGGTAAACCGCCGCCGCCGTCCGCTGCTACCCTTACCAGAGCGGGTGATTGCGACGGTTGCAAGCGGCGGGCGCTCCGGGGAGCTCCATCCCCAATATTGCCGGTAGGCGAGGGTGACCTCGGACCCCGCTGACATGGGAGCCCTAGGGCGCCAATAGGCAAGGATGTTGTCGTTGATCTCCGCGTCCGTCGGGATCTCCAGGAGTTGAACGCTGCCCTGACCCCAGTCGCCCAGCGGTTCGATCCAGAGGCTCGGGCGGCGCTCGAAGCGCTGATCGTCATCCTGGAATGCCTCGTAGGAGCGCTCTCGTTGGAGCAAGCCAAATCCCCGCGGAGAGTTGTCCACGAAGGCCGATATCTGAAGGGTTTCAGGGTTGTTCAGGGGGCGCCAGAGCCATTCCCCTGAGCCATTGAGCATCTGGAGCCCGGAGGATTCATAGACAGCGGGCCGGATATCGTCCGAGTTGAGCAGGTCGTTCGGCCCATACAGATAGGTCGAAGCGATGCCGCCTAGACCGACATGTTCCAGGTTGACCCGTGGGAACTGTGTGGTCTCCACATCGACGATGGTGATGTCGCCGGGGCGGAAGGTCATCCGAACCGCGCCTGTGGTCGATTCCGAGTCGAGCACCCCGTGAACCGTGATGCTGTTGCTGCCCACGCTCGGACGCTCAAGCCAGAAGGCGCGGAAAACCGGGAACTCCTCGCCGCGGGCTTCGGCCGGCCTCAAGGTCAGCGCCCGTGCGATGGCACCATAGTTCTGGCCGCGCGCGATCGCCCGAAAGAAGGTGCCGCCTTGAACGAAGGAGAAATCGAACGGCTTGCCATCACCGATCTGCGCGATCAGCTTGAAGCCGGAATAGCCGATATCCGGTATATTGTTCGGCAGATTGATGCGACCGTAATCGAATTGGGAGGGGGCATAGCCGATTCGGCGAACGGCCCCATCCTCGACGACGAACAGGTCGACTGCATTGCTGAACACGAAGCCACGATGGAGGGGCTCGACGGCGATGCCGCGGGACTCCGTGCTCCAGATCGCCGGCTGCGTATAGCGGATGGCTGCGTATTGCTCCTGATTCAGGCTCGAGAAGACATCCGGCAGGTCGGAAGGCGGCGCGGCAAAGGGTCTTTTCGAGAGCTGGCGCGCGATATCGATGACAACAGCCGGATCGAACCGCTGATTCTCCCCCATCCTGGTTGAAATGGTGGCCTGGGGCGTCTGAGCCCGGACAACTGGCGCGTATGCGAGGCCGGCGATCGAGACGCCGATATAGGCCAGCATGTCGCGCCGGCGGGGGTGAGCAGGGGACGAGCCCCTTGGCGAAACCGGCACAGCGATACTCTTGTGTGAACGAGGCTCTTCAGCCAGACAATTGGAATGCCCTATACATATCGTCAATCGTGAGCGTTAAGTAAACGAGGCCGTTGAGGAAACCGTCTCATTGCTCATGAAATGATTGCCGAATTACCTCTTCTGATCTAGCACCGGCGCAAATCGCCACCGGATTGAAACCTTATGACCTCGACCGACACCTTGATGACCCCCTCGGCCCGAAGCTGCATGGCCATCGTGCTTGCTGCCGGTGAGGGAACACGGATGAAATCCAAAAAGCCGAAGGTGCTGCATCAGGTCGCCAACCGGTCCATGCTGGGCCATGTGCTCGCCACCGTCACAGCTGCCGGCGCCACGAGCGCCGCGGTGGTGATCGGGCCGGAGCGCGAGGATGTGGCGAAGGAGACGCAAAAGATCCTTCCCCATGCCCGCATCTTCGTTCAGCGGGACCGGCTCGGCACCGCCCATGCGGTGCTCAGCGCCCGGGAGGCATTGGCGCAGAAGCCGGACGACGTGATCATTGCTTTTGCCGACACGCCTCTCGTCCTGCCTGAGACCTTCGCCAAGCTCCGCGCGCCGCTGGCCGAGGGGGCTGCCGTGGTCGCCATGGGCTTCGAAGCGAAGGATCCGACCGGCTATGGGCGCTTCATCACCTCGGGCGATCAGCTTCTCGCCATTCGCGAGCACAAGGACGCCACCGAGGCGGAGCGGGCAATCACCCTCTGCAACGGTGGTCTCATGGCACTCCGCGGTGACGTTGCACTGGACCTTCTCGACCGGGTCGACAACGCGAATGCCAAGGGCGAGTATTATCTGACCGACGTGGTCGCACTCGCCCGCGAGCTTGGGCATAGAACAGCGATAGCCATCGTGCCGGAGGAGGAGGTTCACGGGGTCAACGATCGGGCTCAGCTCGCTGCCGCCGAACGCATGATCCAGGAGCGTCTGCGTCAGGCCGCAATGGCTTCCGGCGTGACCCTGGTCGCGCCCGAGACGGTCTTCTTCAGCCACGATACCCGGTTGGGGCAGGATGTAGTGGTGGAGCCGCACGTCGTCTTCGGTCCCGGCGTGGTCGTCGAGGATGGCGCCGTCATTCACAGCTTCAGCCATCTGGAAGGTGCGCGGCTCTCCTCTGGGGCAGCTGTCGGTCCCTTCTCTCGCCTGCGTCCGGGTGCGCAGATCGGCTCGAAAGCCAAGGTCGGCAACTTTGTCGAGATCAAGAATACGGAACTGGGAGCGGGAGCGAAGGTCAGTCACCTGACGTATCTGGGCGATGCCAGCATCGGAGCCGAGGCGAATATCGGCGCGGGCACCATCACCTGCAACTATGACGGCTTCAGCAAGTACCGGACGGTCATTGGCGAAGGGGCCTTCATCGGCTCGAACTCCTCCCTCGTCGCACCCATTACCATCGGCAAGGGAGCTTTCGTCGGCTCCGGCTCGGTGATTACGGACGATATCCCGGACGATGCCCTGGGCCTGGGTCGCGGTCGCCAGACCGTAAAGGAGGGTTGGGCCATTGAATTCCGGGAGAAGTCCCAGGCAGCGAAGAGAAAATAAGCTCTTGTCACAATAGGTTACGCAAGTTGATTCCTCTGCAGAGAGGCATCTCCTGTATGAGAGGGCATCAAGCGTAGCGATAGTCGAGTTGCAGAAGGATACCTTTTGGCATGTGCGGAATTGTTGGAATCGTTGGCAAAACACCTGTTGCGCCGCAGATTGTGGAGGCCTTGAAGCGGCTCGAGTACAGGGGCTACGATTCCGCTGGCGTTGCGACCCTTGAGGAGGGCCGGCTGGACCGCCGCCGGGCCGAGGGGAAGCTGCGCAACCTGGAGACCAAGCTGTCCCAGTCTCCCCTGTCGGGCGTGATCGGCATCGGCCACACCCGCTGGGCCACCCATGGCAAGCCGAACGAGACCAATGCCCACCCTCACGCGACAGACAGGCTGGCCGTCGTTCACAACGGCATCATCGAGAACTTCCGGGAGTTGAAGACCGGTCTCGAAGCCAAGGGAATTCACTTCGAGACCGAGACGGACACGGAGGTGGTTGCCCAGCTCGTCACCTATGAGATCCGCCAGGGACGCCTGCCCATCGAGGCGGTCGCCGTGACCCTGCCGCGCCTGCGCGGCGCCTTCGCCCTCGGCTTCCTGTTCTCGGGCGAGGAGGATCTTCTGATCGGGGCACGCCATGGCGCACCGCTCGCCATCGGCTATGGCGACGGCGAGATGTATCTCGGCTCCGACGCCTTGGCGCTGGCCCCGTTCACGGACGAGATTGCCTATCTCGACGACGGCGACTGGGCGATCCTGACCCGCAAGGGCGCAGATATCCGCAATGAAGCCGGCCAGCCCGTGCGCAGGGCCCGCCACAAGATCCCTATCGGCTCCTTCATGGCCGACAAGGGCAACTACCGCCACTTCATGGCCAAGGAAATCCACGAGCAGGCCGAGGTGGTGGGACGCACGCTCGCGCATTACGTGAACTTTGCCGCCGAACGAGTTGAGCTGCCGATAGAACTGCCGTTCGACTTCAAGGACCTGAAGCGCCTTTCCATCTCCGCCTGCGGCACAGCCTATCTGGCGGGGCTGATCTCCAAATACTGGTTCGAGCGCTTGGCGCGCATCCCGGTCGAGATCGATGTGGCATCCGAGTTCCGGTATCGGGAAGCCCCCCTGGAGCCGGGCAGCCTTGCGTTGTTCGTATCCCAGTCCGGCGAGACGGCGGACACGCTCGCTTCGCTCCGCTACGCCACGGCCGAGAAGCAGCATACGCTCTCCGTCGTGAACGTGCCGACCTCCACAATGGCGCGGGAAAGCACCGTCGTGGCGCCGACGCTTGCCGGGGTGGAAGTGGGTGTGGCCTCCACCAAGGCCTTCACTTGCCAGCTTACGGTGCTCCTGTCCCTCGCCATTGCAGCTGGCCGCGCCCGCGGGACGCTGAGCGTCGAGGATGAGAAGGAACTGGTGAACGCCCTGATCACCGTGCCCGGTCAGATGACCGAGGCGATGAAGCGGGAGCATCAGATCGAGGTTCTGTCCCGCGACCTCTCGAAGGCGAAGGACGTGCTCTACCTCGGTCGCGGCACATCCTATCCGCTGGCGATGGA
>JALYFY010000029.1 GCA_030777385.1 Pseudomonadota bacterium
CGAAGGGCGCCGTCCAGGCCCACTCGCCGCCCATGAAGGCGAAGAAGGTGATCTCGTTGATGGGCGTGAAGAAATGCGGGCCGCGCACCCGCGGCGTCACGTATTCCGCAGCCGCGCGGGCATAGGCTGCAAAGCGCTCCGTGAATTCGGGCGCGAAGGGATCGAGACCGTCAGGGTAACCATAATGGCACAGGTCCCAGATCGGCAGGATCTGGTTGCGGTTCATGGCTTCGATGAAAGGATCGAGCCCCGAGAAGTCGTAAGCGCCGCCCCTGTCGACGAACGGCCAGGGAATGCCCTCGCGGGCGACCGCAATGCCCAGCGAGCGCAGAAAGGCGTAATCCTCCTCCAAGTGCTCGCGATGCTGCGTCTCGGCCGTCAGGTCGCGGCGGCCCTGATCCTTCCAGACAAAGGTGGAGCACTCGAAGCCCGACAGAAAGAAGGTTGGGAAGATGCCGGCGTGAAGAGAAGGCTTGGCGGTATCGTTGAGCAGCGAAGCGTCCTGCAAGGCAGCATCCTCCAGACAGAATCACGAGCACGAGCCGGGATTGAGCTTCCCGGCGAAAAGCTCAGCCGCCCACCCATAGGAACAAGCCGGTGGCGTTCCCGTGGTTCCTTGTGCCCCATGGATGCGAACTTCAGGCAAGCGCGTCCGTTGTGAGAGGGGCTATCAAACGGCAGCGGAGGCAAGATGCAGGATCGGACGACACGAATCATCATGTTGGTTGTGGCGGTGCTGCTCGCGCTCCTTGTGCTCCAGCCTTACGTGAACGGCTATCTCTTCTCCGCGCGGGAGCCGCGGCCCGTTGCGGCGCGCGGCGACCTTGCCGAGTTCGAGCGCGCCACGATCCAGGTCTTCGAGACGGTGGCGCCCTCCGTGGTCCAGGTGGTGAGTCTTTCGGGCCGCGGCCGCACGACGGAAGCGGAGCCTGCCGGATCGGGCACGGGCTTCGTCTGGGATGCGGCAGGCCACGTGGTGACCAATGCGCATGTGGTGGAAAACGCCGCGTCCTTCGTGGTGCGCCTGGCCTCCGGGGAGGTGCTCCCCGCCGAGGTGATCGGGCGCGCTCCGAACTACGATCTGGCCGTCCTGCGGCTCGAGCGCCGGGCCGGCCTGCCCGCACCCCTGAATGTTGGAAGCTCGGCCGATCTCAAGGTGGGGCAGACGGCTTATGCCATCGGCAATCCCTTTGGGCTCGACCAGTCGCTCACCACCGGCATCATCAGCGCGCTCAAGCGCCGCCTGCCCACGAGCGGCGGGCGCGAGGTCGCGGATGTGATCCAGACCGATGCGGCGATCAACCCCGGCAATTCCGGTGGGCCGCTGCTCGATTCCTCCGGGCGCCTGATCGGCGTCAACACGGCGATCTACTCGCCCTCGGGCACCAGCGCGGGCATAGGCTTCGCCATTCCGGTCGATGTGGTCAACCGGGTCGTGCCGGAACTGATCCGCACAGGCCGTGTGCCCACACCCGGCATCGGGATTCTGGCCGGCGACGAGACGCTCGCGGCCCAGCTTGGGGTGACGGGCGTGATCGTGGCCGGAATCGTTCCCGGCTCGCCCGCCGAGCAGGCGGGCTTACGCGGGGTCGACCCGAGGGCAGGCGCCATCGGCGACATCATCGTCGGCGTGGAGGATGCTCCCGTGAAGCGGCTGTCGGACCTCACCGACAGGCTCGAGCGGACGGGCGTCGGCAATACGGTGCAGCTGACGGTCATGCGGGACAATCGGTCGCGGACGGTGGATGTCCGCATCGTCGACGTTGGTGAGCAGGCCTCGCAGGCCCGCAGACCCTGAGGCATGCGAGAAGTCGGCTGTTTGCGCGCGCAACCTTCCTTCATTGCCGCCGTTAGCCATCGAACCTTCATGGGACGGAGGAGTGAATGAAGCCAGACAGCGACGACAACAAGATCCTCGTGCAAAGCGCGAATGTCGATTTGGGCGACATGTTTCCGGATTATGCCAAGACGAACATCCAGCAGGTCGCCGGAAAGTATTTCGGCCACCTGAGCATGGCCTCCGTGCATGTGACCCGGGAAGGGATCACCTACCGCTGCACGGTCAACATCCAGATGGGCGCGCTCAAGATGATGAGCGGCGAGGCCAAGAACAAGGATCTCTACACCGCGTTCCGCGCCGCCCTGCAGAAGACCGCAAAGCAGCTTCGCCGGTCCAAGCGCGAGCTGCGCGAGGACAAGGCCGAGCGCATCGACAAGGACATGCTCCTGCGCGAGGGCGTGTCGGGGCGCAGGGACGACGATGCCGGTCTGCCCATGAACGACGACGACGGCGATCTGCGCGTCGCTGCCGAGTAATCCGTATAACAGGCCCGGTGTCATCCCCGGCGGCCGAAGGCCGGGAAGGGGATCCATAATGCTTGTGTGTGTGAGTGGATTCCCTTCCCCTGCGATGGCTGCGCCATCTCCGGCCGGGAATGACACGGGAGCGACGACATAAAAATGGCCGGGCGTTTGCCCGGCCATTCTCGTTTCAAACCGTCGCGGCTTAGTTCAACCGCACGCCCTGCGGCGGACGCTCCGTGCCGCTCACCGTCACGTCGCCGATCATCAGGCCCATGGGGCCCGCATGCACCGGCACGGTCTCGCCGTCCTTGATCTCGCCGGCAAGAATGAGCTCCGCCAGCGGGTCCTGCACGTGCTTCTGGATCACGCGCTTCAACGGACGCGCCCCGTAGGCGGGATCGTAGCCCTTGTCGGCAAGCCAGGCCCGCGCCTCCTCGTCCATCTGCAGGGTGATCTTGCGATCCTCCAGCAGCTTCTGCAGGCGGCGCATCTGGATGTCCACGATGGCGCCCATCTCCGAGCGCTGCAGCCGGTGGAACAGGATGATCTCGTCCACGCGGTTGAGGAACTCAGGGCGGAAGTGCGCGCGCACCACGCCCATGACCTCGTCGCGCACCTCGTCGGTGTCATGGCCTTCCGCCTGGTTCACCAGATATTCGGCGCCAAGGTTCGACGTCATGATGATGAGCGTGTTGCGGAAGTCCACGGTGCGGCCTTGGCCGTCCGTGAGGCGTCCGTCGTCGAGCACCTGCAGCAGCACGTTGAACACGTCCGGATGCGCCTTCTCGATCTCGTCGAACAGCACCACCTGATAGGGCCTGCGGCGAACGGCTTCGGTGAGCGCACCGCCCTCCTCGTAGCCCACATAGCCGGGAGGCGCGCCGA
>JALYFY010000030.1 GCA_030777385.1 Pseudomonadota bacterium
GGCTATGAGTATTCGTCGTCCGATGTAGCGCAGCATCAGCCCAGGAAACCTGCATCAGAGTAGAGGGGAAGCGTACCCGGTCAACAGACCGGGCACGCAGCGTTCAAGTGATCAGGACGCGAACTTCACGCCCTTCAGGCGGATCATGCCGTCCGGATAAGGCTTGAAGTTCTGCACCTTCTTCGTGTGAACGAAGGGCCAGGGCTGGTAGTAGGTGTAGATGATCGGGAGATCGGCCTTCAGGATTTCCTGCGCAGCATCGTAGAGCTGCTTGCGCTTGGCCTCGTCGTTGGTGACGCGTGCCTCGTTCAGGAGCTTGTCGACCTGCTCGTTGCAGTACTTCCCGTCGTTCAGAGCGCCCTTGCAGGACACGAAGGGATGGATGTTGCCGTCAGGATCGACGCGGCCCGACCAGCCGATCACGTTCACGTCGAAGTTGCCGGCCTGGGCTTCCTTCTGCATGGCCGCGAACTCTGTCGGACGCAGGGAGATATCGAACCCCGTCTCGGCAGCCATCGCCTGGATGATCTCGGCGATCTGCTGGGTGGTGGTGCTGGTGCCGAAGGTCAGCTCGAACTTTACCCGGTCGACGCCGGCTTCCTTCAGGAGCTGCTTGGCCTTGGCCACATCACGGGTCGTCGGACCGAATTTCGGATTGTTATAAGGGCTGGCCTGCGGGAAGGGCTGGCCGGCCGGCGGATAGATGCCCGCACCGACCACCTCATTGATGACGTTGCGGTCGATGGAGAGCTCGAGGGCTTGGCGCACCCGCTTGTCCCGGCCGAGCGGGCTCTTGGCGCGCTCGCCGTTGTTGGTGTTGATGGTCAGGCCCTGGTAGCCGATGCCAGAGACCGGAGCGAACACCAGGTTGGCGTCGCCCTTTGCGGCCGGAACATCGCTCGGCGCCAAACGCTCGATAAGGTCGAGGTTGCCGGAGCGCAGGTTGGCGAGGCGCACGGTGGTGTCCGGGATGGGCTGGAACACGATGCGCTCGAAGTTGAAGCTCTTGGCATCCCAGTGATCGGCGAACTTCTCCATAACGATACGGTCGTTCTGCACGCGCTCGACGAACTTGTACGGTCCTGAGCAGATCGGCTTCTGGCCGAAATCAGCCGAGGCCAGTGCCTTCGGGGACATGATCATGCCGGCGCGGTCGGAGAGCTGCGAGAGCAGGGTCGCGTCGGCGCGGGAGAGATTGACCTTCACGGTCAGGTCATCGACGGCCTCCACATTGTCGACCGAGGTCAGCTCGCTCTTGCGCAAGCTATCCGGCAGGGTGCGGGCACGCTCAATGTTGGCTTTGACAGCGGCGGCGTTCAGGGGCTCGCCATCGTGGAACTTCACGCCCGGGCGCAGCTTGAAGGTCAGAGACTTGCCGTCATCGCCCCATTGCCACTCGGTGGCGAGTTCCGGCGTGAACTTCAGGTCGGGCGTGATGTCCACGAGCTTGTTGCAGAGCGACGTGAACACGATGCGCCCGACGAAGGTGCGCGCGCGGTGCGGATCGAGCACATCGGGATCCTCGTTGAGGCCGATGCGCAGGGTCTGCGCGGAGGCGGCTGTGCTCATCAGGAGCCCGGCTGCCAAAGCAATCAGAAGTCGTTTCTTCATTGTGGTGTCCTCCAAGTCTTCCTCTGGATACGTCTTATGGACTTAAGGGCTCGTCGTGACGGCCTTATCCTGCCGTTCACGCCAAGTTTGGTAGAGCGCCAGGCGCTTGGCGAGCGCCGGGCTCGGGGGCGGCGCGCTGATGGAGCCAGCGCCTGCCCCCTGGATTTCACGCCAGAAATGGCAGGCCACCCGCCGTCCATCGGGTGCTTCCTCAAGGGCCGGATGCTTTTCCTTGCAGACTGGGCGGGCATGAGGGCAGCGCGTGTGGAAGCGGCAGCCGGACGGTGGCGCCGCCGGGCTCGGCACGTCTCCGTGCAGCAGGGCCTTGGGCTGGCGGTTCGTGGGGCTCGGAACCGGGATCGCGGCGAGAAGCGCCTGGGTGTAGGGATGGAGTGGATTGTCGAACAGCGAATCCGTATCCGACAACTCCACGATCTCACCGAGATACATCACCCCAACCCGGTCGCTCATATGCCGGATGACGGCAAGGTCATGGGCGACGATGACGAGGGTGAGGCCGAAGCGATCCTTCAGGTCTTCGAGCAGGTTGATGATCTGCGCCTGAATCGACACGTCGAGCGCCGAAACCGGCTCGTCGCCGATGATCAGCTTCGGATCGCCGGCGAGAGCCCGGGCGATGCCGATGCGCTGGCGCTGGCCGCCTGAGAATTCATGCGGATAGCGGTCGGTATGAGTGGGCAGCAGGCCGACCGTGCGCATGAGGTCCGCCACGCGCTCGCGCTTCTCCTTGCCGGCCGCAAGGTCGTGCAGCCAGATGGGCTCGGCGATGATGTCGCCCACATTCATGCGCGGGTTGAGGGAGGCGTAAGGGTCCTGAAAGATGATCTGCAGCTCGCGGCGCAATTTACGCAGATCGCTCTTGTTCAGGGTGAGGATGGATTGTCCCTCATAGCGCACATCGCCGCCGGTGGGCTCGATGAGCCGCAGGAGCAGGCGGCCCAGAGTGGACTTGCCGCAGCCGGATTCGCCCACGATTGCGAAGGTCTCGCCGCGCCGGATGTCGAGAGAGACGCCGTCGACCGCACGTACAACTGTGGGCGATGAGAGCAAGCCGCCGCCGCCGAAATGCTTCACAACGCCGACGCTCTCGAGGATGATGTCGTTGCCTGCTGCCGTGATGCTCATGCGGCTGCTCCACGCTTCTGTTCGAGGGGGGCGTACCAGCACCGCGCCGCGTGGCCCGGTCTGATTTCGCCGAGCGGCGGAAGATCGTTCGCGCAATGGTCGTCGGAGAAGGGGCAGCGCGGGGTGAAGCGGCAGCCCTTAGGCATCAGCTCCGCTGGCGGAACCGTGCCGCGGATCGTGGCCAACTTCCCCTGACGGCGGCCGAGCGACGGCACGGAGCCCATGAGACCGATGGTATAGGGGTGCTGCGGATCCTCGAAGATGGCCTCGACAGGCCCGCTTTCGACCACGTGCCCCGCATACATCACCGCCACCTCGTCGGCCACTTCCGCCACGACGCCGAGATCGTGGGTGATGAGGATCATGGCGGTGCCCGTCTCCTCCTGAAGGCGGCGGATCAGGGTGAGGATCTGCGCCTGGATCGTCACGTCGAGGGCGGTGGTCGGCTCGTCGGCGATGAGCAGTTGCGGATCGTTGGCAAGCGCCATGGCGATCATCACACGCTGGCGCATTCCGCCTGACATTTCGTGCGGATAGGCGCGCAGGCGCTTCTCGGGTGCCGGGATGCGCACCTTCCTGAGCATGTCCAGCGCCCGCTCCATGGCCTCGGCCTTCGAGACCTTCCGGTGCCGGATGATCCCCTCGGAGATCTGGTCTCCGATGGTGAAGGCCGGATTGAGCGAGGTCATCGGCTCCTGGAAGACCATTGCCATTCGGTCGCCGCGCAGGTCCGCCCGCTCGCGCTCGGAGAGCGTCAGCAGATCCCGGCCGTCGAACATGGCGGTGCCGGCGACAATCCGAGCGGGCGGCGTCGGCAGAAGACCCATGAGGGCCAGCGACGTCACGCTCTTGCCGCAGCCGGATTCACCCACGATGCACAGGGTCTTGCCCTTGCTCACCGAGAAGGACACGTCGTCGACCACATTCACGCCCTTGGGCGCACCATCGAATCGTACGGACAATCCCTGGACGCTCAGCAACGGCGCTCCGGGGGCCAAAGCAGGCGCTCCCGAATGGCGGTTATCTGTGCTCGGCTGCCGCGCTGCTTCATGTCCCATGGCGAAGCTCGTTCTTGGTTCTTGCTGACATTGGTTTTCCGGGAATTTCACCGTCGATGCGGTCGGGCAGGGGGCTCGTCATGACCTTGAGCAATCCGTCCCGCACAAGTTCGAGATGTTCGCGCATCGCCTGCTCTGCCGCATGGGCCTCGCGCTGCGCAATGGCGGTCACAATCTGTCGGTGCTGCTCAACCTGAGCCGACAGCTTGTCCTTGGAGCGCGCTCGCTCGCGCAGAGCCTGCCAGTTCATGTCTTGACGGATGCGGTCGACCAAATCGAAGATAGCCAGCAGAAGGTTGTTGCCGGCGGCCTCCGCAATGGTGCGGTGCAAGGCGCTGTCCCAGAGTTCGTATCCATCCGCGTCGGAACTCGAGGCCGTCTTCTGAACCAGGTGAAAGAGACGCTCCACATCGCCGTTCGAGGCATGCAGTGCAGCCAGACGTGCGAGGATCGGCTCGATCTCCAAGCGCACGTTCATCACCTCAAGCGGGTGGGTGCGGCTCGATAGTTCCTCCAGCCCTGTGTGTGGGTAGATCGGCCGAGGTCCAAGAAAAGTGCCCTTGCCCTGATGTCGCCAGATCCGCCCCTCCGCCTCGAGCACCTCAAGCGCCCGCCGCAAAGCTCGCCGGCCGATGCCGATCTGCGCTGCCAGAATACGCTCAGGCGGAAGACGCTGCCCAGGGTCAAAGGAACTGTTGTCCAAAAGCGCCCGCAACCGCACGAGAGCGAAGTTGGAGCTGTCGGACAAAGCCTCTGGGCTCGACAGGAGACTCGAACCGGGCGAACCAATCTTGCTGTTACTGCCGTGGTTCACGCATGTTCCTTTCGTGAATTTCGGCTTTGACGCAATCAGCCTATCCTAAGGCGGAACCAATTTGCAACTGGTTCACTGATGGTTCGTTAGCCATCCGGTGCTCATTCCTTAGTCGCATATGCGATTTCAGCAGCCATCCGATGGCGGTCATGTGCGCCTGAGTTGTCGGTTTCGAAAACCGCAGCTACGTTCGCGAAGGGGTCTGGAGCGCAGGGGCGGGATTGCCGAACCTGCAGTCGAGCAGGAGACACATGATGACGGGCAAAGCTTTCGCCTCGACGGGAGATCTCTCCGACAAGAAGGTCTCCTTCTCGGAGATCGGCCCCGACCTCTACGCCTATACGGCGGAGGGTGACCCGAACACCGGGGTCATCGTCGGCGATGACGGCTGCATGGTCATCGATGCTCAGGCAACGCCCGCTATGGCCGAGGATGTGATCGCCCGCGTGCGCACCGTCACCGACAAACCGATCAAGTATGTGGTGCTCTCCCACTATCATGCGGTGCGGGTGCTGGGGGCCTCGGCCTACAAGGCGCAAGGCATCATCGCCTCGAACGCCACCTACGATCTGATCGTCGAGCGCGGCGAGCAGGACAAGGCCTCCGAGATCGGCCGCTTTCCGCGCCTGTTCCGCGGGGAGAACAGCATTCCGGAGGGGCTGACCTGGCCGACCATGACCTTCGAGAGCGGCATGTCGGTGTTTCTCGGCAAGCGCGAGGTGAAGCTCTTCCATCTTGGCGCGGGTCACACGGCCGGCGACATCGTGGCCTGGGTGCCGGATGCGGAGGTGATGTTCACGGGCGATCTCGTGGAATACCACTCCGCCTGCTATTGCGGCGACGCTCACCTGCGGGAATGGCCGCAGACGCTCGACGCCATCATGGACTTCCAGCCCAAGGCCATTGCGCCGGGACGCGGCGACGCGCTCCAGGGCGAGCGGCAGGTGCGGGAGGCCATTGCCATGACGCGCGATTTCGTCACCAGCCTCTATGGCGCGGCCGAACTGTCCGTGGCGCGTGGGCGCTCGCTGAGGGAGACCTTTGCGGCAACGCGGGCGGTCATGGATCCGAAGTTCGGCTCCTTTGCCATCTACGAGCACTGCCTGCCCTTCAACGTGTCGCGTGCCTATGACGAGGCCTCCGGCATCGATCATCCGGTGATCTGGACAGCCGAGCGCGACCGCGAGATGTGGGCGGCGCTGCAGGGATAAGACTTGGCCTTACTTCACGCCCTCTCCGGCTTCGAACAGGGCCTTGAGGCCGTGCCGGTATGTCGGATAGCGCAGCGTCACGCCCAGCTCCGTCTTGATACGGGTGTTCCGAACGCGCTTGTTGTCCTCGTAGAAGGCCCGTGCCATCGGCGTCTGCTCGGCCTCGTCGAAGGGCAC
>JALYFY010000031.1 GCA_030777385.1 Pseudomonadota bacterium
CCGCCTTGGGCCAGCGCCAAACCGGTCGCGCCAGTTTGCCTAAAAGAACCGTGCGCGAAGAGGCAGTCTGGCTCTTCCTTACACCTACCACAGCGAGCCGGGCTGCCCAGCGCGCCACCCTCGATCACCTACAGCTCAGGGCTCACCAGCCCTGGGCCCACAGGTGCTGGCTCTTTGACAACCCGGCCGAGCAGAGAGCGTCAAACCAGGGATAGAGCATTCATGCGAAAGGCTTGCGCGGGTCCATTCACCCTTCCGGCCGAAAACAATCGCCTTCGTGCCTGAGCATTGCTAGAGAGCATGCCACCACAAGGATTAGGCAAGGCCAGTGACGGAGACGGAAGCCATTGTTGCGCTGATCGCGCTTTTCGAGCGCGAGGGCTATGCGCGTATCGAGCCGCCGGTGCTCCAACCGGCGGACGTGTTCATCGATCTTTCGGGCGAGGATATCCGACGCCGCATGTTCGTGACGCAGGATGCGTCCGGCACGGAGCTGTGCCTGCGGCCCGAATACACCATTCCCGTCTGCCTCCAGCATTTGGCGCACCACAGCGCCCAGCCCTCCGGCTATTCCTATGGCGGCCCGGTCTTCCGCATGCGTCCAAACGAGAGCGGCGAGTTCCTGCAGGCGGGCCTTGAGTCCATCGGCCGAACGGACGTCTCGGCGGCGGATGCGGAGATCCTGTCCGTTGCCCTGGACGGCCTTGCGCAGATCGGCGGCCCTGCCCCGGTCGTGAAGCTGGGCGACATGGGCCTTCTCCATGCCCTGATCGATGCGCTGGGCATAGCCCCCGCCGCCAAGCGGCGCGTGATCCGCGCCATCGTGTCGGGCCAGGGCCTTGCGAGCCTTGCCGAGCCCGATGCGTCGGGCCAGCAGGAACATGCGGGTTTGCTCGCCGCCATCGAGGGACAGGCGCCCCAGGCAGCCAAGGCCTTCGTGGAGGACATTCTCTCCATTGCGGGCATCGCTCGTGTGGGCGGGCGCAGCGCCGGCGAGATCGCCGAGCGCTTCCTCGCACGCGCCGCAAACCGGACCGGCCTTGCCGACGAAGCCCGGGTGGTTCTGGAGCGCTATCTCACCATCGCGGGCGATCCGGACCAGGCCGCCGGCGCCGTCCGGGCGCTTGCCAGGGATGCGGGCCTCAGCATCGATCCGGCCCTCACGACGTTCGAGGAGCGCACCGGCTTCATGGCCGCGCGGGGCCTCGACGTGAGCGCCTTCTCGTTTGCCGCCACCTTCGCGCGCAACATCGACTACTACACCGGCTTCATCTTCGAGGTGCAGGATCCGCGCCGCAGCGACGGCAAGCCCATCGTGGGCGGCGGGCGCTACGATCGGCTGCTGGAGCACCTGGGCGCCGAGGCATCGATCCCGGCGGTCGGCTGCTCCTTCTGGCTCGACCGCATCCTGGGGAGGCCCTGATGACCGACGCTCCTCTCATCCTGGCCGTTCCCTCGAAGGGACGCCTGCAGGAGAACGCAGCCGCGTTCTTCGCCCGCGCCGGCCTCGTCTTCACCCAGTCCCGCGGCGCCCGGGACTATCGCGGCACGCTCAAAGGCGTGCCCGACGTGGAGGTCGCCTTCCTGTCGGCCTCCGAGATCGTCAGCCAGCTTAGCTCAGGCACGGCGCATCTCGGCATCACCGGCGAGGACCTGATCCGCGAGCAGATCCCGGATGCGGACGAAGCCGTGGAAATGCTCACGCCCCTGGGCTTCGGCCATGCCAATGTGGTCGTTGCCGTGCCGCAGGCCTGGATCGATGTGCGCACCATGGCCGATCTCGACGAGGTGGCCGCCGACCTTCGCGCCCGCCACGGCCAGAAGATGCGGGTCGCGACGAAATACGTGAACCTCACCCGCCGCTTCTTCGCCGAGAGGGGCGTGGCGGATTACCGGATCGTCGAGAGCCTGGGCGCCACCGAGGGCGCGCCCGGCGCAGGCTCGGCGGAGCTGATCGTGGACATCACCACCACGGGCGCAACGCTCTCGGCCAACGCCCTGAAGATTCTCGACGACGGCGTGATGCTGCGCTCCGAGGCCAATCTCGTGGCCTCCACCCGCGCTCCCTGGACCGAGAAGGCCCGCATGGCCGCAACCGCCGTGCTGACCCGGATTGCGGCGGAGGAAGAGGCACGCACCAGCCGCGAGGTGCGGGCGGCCCTCGATCCGGCGCGCGCCTCCGCCCTCGCGTCCCTCACGCGGGATTTCGGAGCAGCCCTGCCCTACGGCCATGCGCTCGGCCGGGAGGTCGTGCTTCACTGCCGGGCATCGACGGTGTTCGAGATCGTGGCGGCCCTTCAGGGCATCGGCGCGCAGGACATCTCGGTGCGCGCCTTCGATTATCTGTTCCGGCCCACGAACGCTCTCACGGAGCGGCTGCTGAGACGGATCGGCTGAAGCTCTCTTTCATGAAAGCTTCAGTTTAAGTGTGTTCTCCCTTAAAGAGACGGCACAACATCACCTTGGGCGTTGCCTGAATGCCCAAGGCCTTTTATGGTCCCGGCGTTTTTCCGATGAAGAGGTTCCGATGAGCGCGCTTCGACTTGCGACACTTTTGGCGGCGCTTGCCACCGTCTCCGCGGCTCATGCCCAGACGGCGTCGACCCTCGGCCGGCCTGCTGGCCCGACCCGCCAGGTGGACCCCAAGGTTCCGCAGCCCGGCCAGAACGGCAAGGTCTTTCCCTTGGGCTCCTCCTGGGTGGCCGTCAGCCTGAACGGCAAGCCTTTCACGGGCGAGCGTCCGAGCTTCAAGCTGGACGACCAGCTCCGGGCCACGGGTTTCAGCGGCTGCAACACCTATGCCACTGCCGCCTACCCGCTGCGTGAGCAGGGCCTTGCCGTCGGCCCGTTCGCCCTCACCAAGAGGAGCTGCGACAAGGGCGCCATGGCCCTCGAGCAGGCTTTCCTCGTGGCGCTCCGCTCCTCGGCCAAGTGGGACATCCAAGGACGCAACCTGATCATCCGCACCCAGAACGGCGGCGAGCTGCGGCTGGAGCGCTCGCTTTAAGAGCATCCGATCTGATGTGAATGCGAAAGGCCGGCGTCACGCCGGCCTTTTTGTTTCAAGATCGTGTCATTCCGCCGGAGCGCAGCGGAGGGTAAGGGAATCCACCTACACGCTCAGCGCCATGGATCCCCTTCCCGCACTTCGTGCGCCGGGGATGACAACAGACACCTTACTCCGCAGGCTCCGCCTGACGCATGTCGACGGGGGTCGAGAGGCCGCCTTCCGTCTTCTTCATGTCGATGCGCCGGTCGTGATAGGCGGCAAGGGTGGAGCGGTGGCCGATGGAGACCACCGTCGTGCCCGGCAGCTTCTCCTTGATGATGCGGTAGACCTCCGCTTCCGTGGGCTCGTCGAGAGCTGCGGTCGCCTCGTCCAGGAACAGCCAGTCGGGCTTTGTCAGGAGCGCACGGGCCACCGCAAGGCGCTGCTGCTCGCCGAGCGACAGGGTCTGGCCCCAGTTGCGCTCCTCGTCGAGGCGATCTGCGAATTGCGGGAGCTTTGCGGCCCGCAGGGCCTCAGACATTGCGGCATCGTCATAGGCATCGATCTTGCCAGGATAGGTGACGGCATCCCGCAGGGTGCCGAGGGGGAGGTAAGGCCGCTGCGGCAGCAGCATCATGGTCTGCCCTTCCGGCACCAGCACCTCGCCCTCGCCAAAGGGCCAGATCCCCGCGATGGCGCGGAACAGGGTGGACTTGCCCGACCCTGAAGGACCCGTCATGAGCGTGCGCTCGCCGGGACGGAAGGCGAGCCCATCCGCATGCAGCAGGGCAGTCCCGTCAGGCAGGCGAACGTCCAGGTTGTTGAGGCGCAATTCCCGGCCGGCGGACTGGGTGATCGCCAGCTTGCTCTCGCCGCCGACGCGCTGCGCCGAGGCGATTGCGCCCTCGAAGGTGGTGAGGCGGTCGAGCACGGCCTTGTAGTCGGCCAAGGTCGTATAGATCGTGATGAAGTAGGTCAGCGCCGACTCCACTCGCGAAAAGGCGCCGACCACCTGCTGCATCTGCCCGAGCGATATCCGGCCGATGAAGTAGTAGGGCGCAGTCAACATGTAGGGCACCACCACGTTGGCCTGGAAGTAAGCCGAGGTGAAGGTGTTGAGCTTGATCAGGCGCACCACGATCCGCATGTAGTTGTCGACGATCTGGCTGAACCGCCGGGCAAGTCCCTCGCGCTCGGCGGGCTCGCCGGACAGAAGCGCCACCTGCTCCGTGTATTCACGCAGGCGCGCCAGGGAGAAGCGGTAGTTCGCCTCCACCCGCTCCTGCTCGAAGTTGAGCCCGATCAGGGGCCGTCCAATCAGGTGGGTGATCCATGTGCCGAGGATCGCATAGCCTGCGCAGACCCAGACCAGCAGGCCCGGCACTTCCACGTTGGTGCCGGGGAACGTGAAGCCTGCCGAGATGGTCCAGAGGATGGCCACGAAGGAAACCAGGGTCGCCGCCTGGTTCATGAGGCCGACGGACAGCGAATAGGTGCTCTCGACGAACTTGCGCAGGTCTTCAGAGATGCGCTGATCCGGGTTGTCGGCGCCCCGGCCGATGAGCTGCATCCGGTAATGAGCCCCGTCGCCGAGCCACTCGCCCACATAATAGGTGTTGAGGAAGGCGCGCCAGCGGATGGTGAGCACGTTCTGCAGCAGCACTTCCGTCAGGGCCGCGATCACGAACACCACTGCAAGAGGCGTGAAGATGACGAAGAGCTGATACCAGAAGGCAGCCGCATCCTTGGCCTCGAGCGCATTGAACATATCGCGCGAGAAGAAGCTGAGGCGTACGTTGAGAGCGACCTGGGCGAGGTTGAGGGCGATCAGAATGCCGATGATCCAGGTGCCGATCGTGCCCTCCCGTGCGCGCACCAGGCCGATGAACGGGATCTGGATAAGGCTGTCGGCCTGGGAGTCGAGATAGCGATCCGTAATGCGGCAGATGGTGCGCACCACGGGCACGTAGGACAAGCCGTAGATGATGGCCCCGAAAGCCGTTGCGCCGAGTGCTGCGGATGGCGGCGGAACATAGCCGGTGTAATCGCCCGTGATCGCGCCGAGCACCGCTCCGAGGATCAAGGCGATCAGCACGAGATGCGTTGCCGCGAGCATCACGAGGAAGATGCGCAGGAACTTCGGGATGCCCCGGCCGGCATAAAGGACTCCGGCCAGCGCCAGGGTCGAGAGCGGCAGATAGAAGGGAACCCCCGCCGTTCCGGACAGGGAAGCTGCCAGAACGCCCAAACCTATGAGTGCCAGCGCAATGCTCGCCTTGATCATACACTTCTCCTGCCGAGATCCCGTCCTCGGCGCAAAACCTAGGAGCAGCCGGATCAATCGTGCTTGTGGCGAAAGAAAGGAGGAACTTCCTCCTCGTGCAAGCGATAGCAGTCTTGTGACTGGCGGAACAGGCCGCTGAAAACCTTCAGATGTTCTTCAAAACAAATTGTCCTTTTTAAAGGACGAAAATGTTGACTTAGAGAACAAGACGTCGCATCTAACGGCCATCGAACCGAGAGCGACCCTATGAATGCCCCCCTTGGATATATAGGCGACCAGCCGTCGCAGCGCCTGATCCCTGCCGAGCCCATCGTGCGGCTGGAGCGCATCTCCAAGACCTTTCCAGGCCGCGACGGCCAGCCGGTCACTGCCCTTCAGGAGATCGATCTATCCGTACAGCAGGGCTCGATCCTGGGCGTAATCGGCCGGTCCGGTGCCGGCAAGTCGACCCTGATCCGCTTGGTGAACGGCCTGGAGAAACCTACAACCGGCAAGGTCATCGTGGACGGGTCCGATATCGCGGCCCTTCCTGAAGGCCCCCTTCGCCATGCCCGCCGCTCCATCGGCATGATCTTCCAGCACTTCAATCTGCTCTCCTCGCGCACGGCTGCCCAGAACGTGGCCTTGCCGCTTGAGGTTGCGGGTTTCGACAAGGCGGAGATCAAGGCGCGGGTGGACGAGCTTCTGGCCCTCGTCGGCCTTACCGACAAGCGCAACCGCTATCCGTCCGAACTGTCGGGCGGCCAAAAGCAGCGCGTCGGCATTGCCCGCGCGCTCGCCACCAAGCCGAAAGTTCTTCTGTCCGACGAGGCCACCTCCGCCCTCGACCCGGAAACCACCCGCTCGATCCTCGACCTGCTCGGCCGCATCAACGCGGAGCTCGGCCTCACCATCCTGCTCATCACCCATGAGATGGCGGTGATCCGCTCCATCGCCCGCGAAGTGGCGGTGATCGAGGGCGGACGCATCGTCGAGCAGGGCGACGTGTTCGAGGTGTTCACCCGCCCGCAGCATGAGGTGACCCGCTCCTTCCTGGGCGACGAGTCCGGCCGCGCCCTGCCGCCCTATGTGCAGAGCAGGCTCAGCCTCACGGCATCGCCAGGCAGTCAGGCGGTTGTCCGCATCGGCTTCCGCGGCCCACACGCGACTGATCCTGTGCTGGCGCGGCTGGCGCGCGACCTCAACATCGAGACAAACATCCTGTCGGGCTCGGTGGATGAGATTGCAGGCCGTCCCTTCGGCACTCTCGTGGTCGGCGTCCCGGGAGCCTCGCTCGCCACGACACTCGAATTCCTGAAGCAATACGGTCTCGACACGGAGGTCCTCGGCCATGTCGCCTGAGATGATCCGCCTTATCGCCGCATCCACCGGCGAAACCCTCTATATGGTCGCCGTCGCGGCGCTGATCGCCACCGCCTTCGGCCTGCCCCTCGGTGTCTTTCTTGCCACCAGCGGCAAGGGCGAGCTCTTCGCGGCACCCTGGGTGAACCGGGTGCTCGGCATCGTCGTCAACGCCACCCGCTCGACGCCCTTCATCATTCTCGTGGTTGCGATCATTCCGTTCACCCGCCTGATCGCCGGCACCTCCATCGGCACCAGCGCGGCCATCGTGCCGCTGACGATTGCCGCGACGCCCTTCATCGCCCGTCTCATTGAGGGTGCGATCCGGGAGGTCGATCAGGGTCTCGTCGAGGCGGCGCGCGCCTTCGGTGCAAGCCCGCTCCAGATCGTGTTCAAGGTTCTGATCCCCGAAGCCCTGCCCGGCATCGTGCTCGGGCTCACACTCGCTATCGTGTCGCTCCTCGGCTTCTCGGCCATGGTGGGTGCGGTGGGCGGCGGCGGGCTCGGCGACCTCGGCATCCGCTACGGATATCAGCGCTTCATGCCTGAGATGATGCTCGCTGTGGTGGTCGTTCTCATCGTCCTCGTTCAGGCGGTGCAGACCATCGGCGACCGTCTTGCACGGCGCCTCAACAAGCGCATCCGCCACGCCTGAGTTTTCTAAAGCCTCGTACTAGGAGTAACCTGATGTCCCTGAAGCACTTAAGCCTTGCTGCCATTCTGTCGCTTGCCGCCCTGCCCGCCCTTGCGCAGACGCAGACCGTCCGCATCGGCGCCACACCTGGCCCCCATGCGCAGATCCTGGAAGCCGTGAAGCCCATCGCAGCCCAGAAGGGCGTCGACATCAAAGTCGTCGAGTTCTCCGACTATGTGGTGCCGAACACGGCTCTGGCCGGCGGCGATATCGAGGCCAACTCGTTCCAGAATCAGCCCTATCTCGACAACCAGGTGGCCGATCGCGGCTACAAGATCGAGAGCGTGGCGCTCACCGTGAACTTCCCGATCGGCATCTACTCGAAGAAGCACAAGAGCCTCGAGGCTCTGCCGAGCGGTGCAACGATCTCGATTCCGAACGATCCCACCAACGGCGGCCGTGCGCTCATCCTTCTGCAGGACAAGGGTTTGATCAAGCTGAAGGAGGGCACAGGCTACAAGCCGACGCCCCTCGACGTGACCGACAATCCCAAGAAGCTGAAATTCGTCGAGATCGAAGCAGCTCAGGGACCGCGCGTGCTTGCAGACGTGGATGCAGCCGTCATCAACACCAACTACGCCACATCGGGCGGCCTCGACCCGGTGAAGGATCCGATCGCCCGCGAGAACCCGAAGGGTCCTTACGTGAACATCATTGCGGTGCGCAGCGAAGACAAGAACAAGCCCTGGGTGAAGGCTCTCGTCGAGTCCTACCACACCCCCGAGGTGAAGAAGTTCATCGAGGAGAAGTTCAAGGGCTCGGTGCTCACCTCCTGGTAAGCAGCGCTCACCACCAACGTTGTGGAAAGCCGGCTCTTAGAGCCGGCTTTTTCCATGTCTGCCGACGACGCGGAATCCCCTTCCCGCGACGCCATTGCTATTTGCTTGTGGCGTGTCAGCCCTACCTTCCTGCCGCAACCCGATGGAGCAGTCGATGTCAGCCATACCCACGATCCGCCTGAACGATGGAAACGCGATGCCGCAATTCGGCTATGGCGTCTGGCGGGTCACGAACGAGGAAGCGGCGACTGCGGTGGGCGAAGCCATCAAGGCCGGCTACCGCTCTGTCGATACGGCCGCAATCTATGGGAACGAGGAAGGTGTGGGAGAGGCCATCCGCTCAGCCGCCATCCCGCGCGACGAACTGTTCATCACCACGAAGGTGTGGAACAACAATCACGGCTATGACAACACTTTGCGGGCCTTCGACGAGAGCCTGGGGCGCTTGCAAATCGATTCCGTGGATCTTTACCTGATCCATTGGCCCGTAGCCGGAAGCGACGCCTATCGTGATACATGGCGCGCCCTGATCAAGCTGAAGCAGGATGGCCGTGCGAAATCCATTGGCGTGTCCAACTTCATGGTGGAGCACCTGCAGCGCCTGATCGACGAGACGGGCGTCACCCCAGCCGTCAACCAGATCGAGCTGCATCCGCGCTTCCAGCAGACGGAGCTGCGCGCCTTTCATGCGGCGAACGGAATCGCCACGGAATCCTGGAGCCCGCTCGGACAGGGCAGCCTCGTGACCGATGAAACCCTTGCCGGCATCGGACGCAAGTACGGCAAGACCCCGGCTCAAGTGATCCTGCGCTGGCACCTGGACAATGGCCTCATCGTCATTCCGAAATCCGTGACGCCTTCGCGCATCCGCGAGAACATCGCCGTGTTCGACTTCAAGCTCGATGCGGACGA
>JALYFY010000032.1 GCA_030777385.1 Pseudomonadota bacterium
ATCAACGCCTTCGTGATCACCCGCCTCAATATCCTGCCCTTCATCGCAACGCTGGCTACCATGCTGGCGGCAAGCGGCTGCGCGTTGTTGCTCGCCGGCAACCAATCCGTCTCCGTGTCCTACGACACCGCTTTCATCGAACTCGGGCAGGGAGACATTCTCGGCTTTCCCGCGCCGGCCTGGATCGCCCTTATCGCCTATCTCGCAGGATCGGTGGTTCTCAACTTCACGTCCTTCGGCCGCACGGTTCTGGCCGTCGGCGGCAATGAGGATGCAACCCGCCTCATGGGGCTGCCGGCCAACCGCGTGAAGGCGTCGGTTTACATGGCGAGCGGCGCCCTGGCGGGCCTTGCAGGCGTGATCCTCGCGGCCCAGTTCGGCGCGGGTCAGCCCATCGAGGGCGTGGGCTGGGAGCTGTTCGCCATCGCGTCCGTGGTGGTCGGAGGCACCCTGCTCACCGGTGGCGTCGGCTCCGTCGGCACGACCCTCGTGGGCGTGCTGCTCTTGGGGCTGATCTTCAACATTCTCAACTTCGAGAACGGGCTCGGATGGATCAGCCTGTCCGCCTATTGGCAATCGGTGATCCGCGGGGCGCTGCTCCTCATCGTCGTCGCCGTGCAGGCAAAGCTCGCATCCCGCACCGAGGATGCTCACCCCTGAAGGGTCGGTCTCACAAGGGTAAACAACGCCTAACGGCGGCGGCGCCCGGCACAGTGGCATGAATTTTGCTTTACCATCTTAGCCTACTATTGGCAGGCGCAGGGGGAAAGCAGGATGAAGATCGATCACTACACTGTGCCGGATCTATCGTCGGGCGAGGATTTCGGCACGCCGGAAGCGGAGGCCAAGGGGCGTCTTCTGGAGGCGATTGCCCAAGAGTTGGACAGCGGCAGGCGCCAATCGCTCGAAAAGGCGGCAGCGTTCATGGAGCAGGCGCTGGACGAGCTCCAGGCCTATCGCGATGCCGCGCAGTACGATTATGGCCGGCCGAAAAGCATGCAGTTCCGGGGCTGGAACATGGGCAAGCTGGCTGAAGCCCTCAGGAGAACCCGCGCATCCCAAGGCGCACGGTAGAGCCAAAGCCCTACCAGCGAACCCGCAGCTGCCCGCCCACGGACCAGCGGCTGAAAGGCTCGTCGTCCTGGTCGGATTGGAAGTTTCCATCATCTTCGGACGAGCGGGCGTATGAGATCAGGTGGCTGGCATAGAGGGCAAACGATGCCCGGGGATCGAAATTGTAGGTCAGGCGCGCCGTTGCCGACGACACGAAGCCCCCGTCGCCGGGCTCGCTCCAGGCATATCCGGCTGCTCCCTGAATGTCGAACCACCACTTGTCCGCCAGCGCACCGTAGAAATGCATGCTGGCTTCCAGGGACTGGTATTGGTCCGGATTCCAGTAGCCCCTGTCGACCACCTTCTCGAAATCGAACGCCGTGTAGCGCGCGCCAAGCCACAGATAGGGATTGGCCGTGAACCGCTTGGCAAATTCCAGCTGGCCCCAGGCGCGCTCGTTGCTGTCGGAGTAATGGCTGTAGAGCGCCCGGCCGCTGAAGCGGGTCGCGTTGTCGGGCGTCACATCCACTGAAAAACCGAAGTCGTCCGCCAGGATGTCGTTCACGATCGAGCGCGTGTTCTCGTCCGCGTAGCGGCGGGCGAGATTCAGGTCGAACCTGAGAAGATCCGATGGGATCAGACTCAAGGTCGTGTCATGCGTGAAGGTGACGTCGTCATCCTCAGGCCTCTCCGGAACATTCCGGCGGCTTTCCTCCTCGAAATTCAGGAAGAAGGACGATTTGAACTCCAGGAAATCGTTGAACCGGTGCCGGCCCGCGATGCCGATGCTGTACATGTCGACGCTCGGGAAATCGTCGCCGCGGTAGCGCATCATGCGGGCCTGGGGTCCGAACTTCGTCAGGCCCCCGTTAAAGGTCAGTTCGTGGGAGGCCTGCAAGGACCAGATCGCCAGATCGTCCGAGCGGCGGGCATACCATGCCTCGACCTGGGTCAGCGGGCGGCGCTCGAGGTATAGCTGCTCAAGGAGCCGCTGCGCACCTTCGTCGCCCGGCTTCACGGCAAGCAGCGCCCGCGCATAGCCCTCCGACAGGTCGGGACGGCCCATTTCCTGGCGCGCCTGAGCGGCGATGAGCAGGGTCGCGGGATTCCGGTCGCCACCGGCGATGAGCGGCTCGACCCGCGCGAGGGCCGCGCGGGGAAGCCCCATGGAACGCTCGGCCGTTGCCGCGCCTCGAATGGCCTCCACGTTGCCTGGCTGCAGGGTTAGAACCACCTCGAAATCGGCAAGAGCCGCTTTGTGCTCGGTGATGTCGTTGAGCGCATTGCCGCGCCCGATCAAGGCCTCGACATCCCTTGGGTCGAGAGCCAGGATCTCGCTGAAGATCGGAATGGCGAGCTTCTGCTGACTGCTCCAGGCCAAGGCGCGGGCAAGTCCGAGCCGGGCATCGCGGCGCTCCTTGGCGTCGAGATCGGCGCGCTGCAGAATCTCCTGGAACAGCGGAATGGCTCTGAGCGGCTGCCCGGCGTAGAGAACCTGCTCGGCATATTCGCGCAGCAATTCCCTGCGGCGGCCCGGCATGACCGCGAGCGCGCGCTCGAACAAGTTCACCGCTTCGGCATTGCGGGTTTGTCCGGCCACCTGGCGGGCAGCGCCTACGAGCGCATCCGAGAAGGCTTTGCGGGCCTCGTCATCCCTCGGGTTTTCCCTGAAGATCGGCTGCCAGGCGGCAATCGCCTCGCGAAACTGGTTGCTCCAGAGCAGCGCGAAGGCGAGGCCGCGCCTGACGCGCCGGCGCTCAGCCTCGGGACGCTGGCCGTCGCGCAGCGCCTCCCGGTAGAACGGCACCGCCCGCGCCGGATCGCCAGAATAGGCAATCTGGTCGGCATATTCCGGCAGCAGTTCCTGACGGCGCTGCGGCGCCGTCTCGATGGCTCTGCGGAAGAAAGAGGCGGCATCGGCATTTCGGGTTCGTTGCGCCGATTCCCGGGCAGCACCGACGAATGCATCCGAGAGCGCCTTGCGGGCTTCCGCATCCCCGCGATCGGCCTGCAGGATCGCGTCCCAGGCCTCGATGGCTTGCGGGAACTGGCTGCTCCACAGCAGGGCGAACGCCAGGGCGCGGGTTGCCTGCTGGCGCTCAGGGGCGGGCAGATCCCTGCGGGACAAAACCTCCCGATAGACCGGAACCGCCCTGCCCGGCTCGCCGGAATAGGCAAGCTGATCGGCATATTCGCGACCGATCTGGCCCCGCTTGCCGGGTTCGAGCGAGATCGCCCGCTCGAACTGCAAAACAGCCTCCTTGTTCGCCCCACGGCCAGCGGCCTCGCGAGCGGCGGCAATGGCGGCATCTGCAGGAGAAGCAGGCGCGGCAGGCGCAGGGGCAGGAG
>JALYFY010000033.1 GCA_030777385.1 Pseudomonadota bacterium
TGACGGCCATCTTTGTCGACGACGGAACACCTGTTGAATACGGCGAACCCCTCCTCGTCATCGAGTAAGGCGCGATATGTTCGATAAGATCCTCATTGCAAACCGCGGCGAGATCGCGCTGCGTATCCTGCGCGCGGCGAAGGAGCTCGGCATCGCGACCGTGGCGGTGCATTCCACCGCCGACGCGGATGCCATGCATGTGCGCCTGGCCGATGAGAGCGTCTGCATCGGTCCGCCGGCGGCCCGCGACAGCTATCTCAACATCCCGGCCCTGATCGCCGCCTGCGAGATCACCGGAGCGGACGCAATCCATCCCGGCTACGGCTTCCTGTCCGAGAACGCGCGCTTTGCGGAGGTGCTGGAGCATCACCGGATCGCCTTCATCGGCCCCAAGGCGGAGCATATCCGCATCATGGGCGACAAGATCGAGGCCAAGCGCACCGCCAAGCGCCTCGGCATCCCCTGCGTGCCCGGCTCGGAAGGCGGCATCACCGACGATGACGAGGCCAAGCGCGTCGCCAAGAGCATCGGCTATCCGGTGATCATCAAGGCGGCAGCAGGCGGCGGCGGGCGCGGCATGAAGGTGGCGCGCACGGAGGATGACCTCGTCCACGCTCTCCAGACCGCCAAGACCGAGGCCAAGGCCGCCTTCGGCGACGATGCGGTCTATATTGAGAAATATCTTGAGAAGCCGCGCCATATCGAGATCCAGGTTCTCGGCGACGGCAAGGGCAACGCCATTCACCTGGGCGAGCGCGACTGCTCGCTCCAGCGCCGCCACCAGAAGGTGTGGGAAGAAGGCCCCTCGCCGGCGCTGAACCTGGAGATGCGCGAGCGCATCGGCGGCATCGTGGCGAAGGCCATGCAGGACCTGCAATATGCCGGCGCCGGCACCATCGAGTTCCTCTACGAGGACGGCGAGTTCTACTTCATCGAGATGAACACGCGCATTCAGGTGGAGCATCCCGTGACCGAGATGATCACCGGGATCGATCTGGTCAACGAGCAGATCCGCATCGCTGCGGGCCACCCGCTGTCGGTTCGGCAGGAAGACGTGAAGATCGAAGGCCATGCCATCGAGTGCCGCGTGAACGCCGAGCACCCCTCGACCTTCCGCCCCTCGCCCGGGATGATCAGCTATTTCCACCCGCCCGGCGGTCTTGGCGTGCGCGTGGATTCGGCCGCCTACCAGGGCTACCGCATCCCGCCCCATTACGACTCCCTCGTGGGCAAGCTCATCGTCCACGGACGCACCCGCAACGAGTGCCTCATGCGCCTGCGCCGGGCCCTCGACGAGTTCGTGGTGGACGGCGTGGACACCACGCTCCCCCTCTTCCGCACCCTCGTGCGCAACCCGGAAATCCAGAACGGCCAGTACGACATCCACTGGCTCGAGCAGTTCCTGAAGACCGGCGGGCTCGGTGAAGGCGAATAGACTTGTTATGACGTAACGGCCCCTCTATTCTCCGTCCGAGAAATGAGGGGCCTCGTCACCGAAGATGCGGCCAGGAGTGGAATGCGTCGCTTTCTTCATGTTGGCTGTGGCCCCAAGCGCAAGAGCCAGACCGTCAAGCCCTTTGCGACCCCTGAATGGGAAGAGGTAACTCTCGACATCGACGAGAGCGTGAAGCCCGACATCGTCGACAAGTTGCCGGAACTCTCGCAGGTCGAACCCGAGAGCTTCGATGCGGTCTATTCGGCACACAACATCGAGCACCTTTATCCGCATGAAGTTCCGCTGGCGCTCAAGGCCATGCATCGCGTTCTCAAGGCAGACGGGCTCGTTATCCTGACCTGCCCGGATCTGCAGGTTCTCGGAGAAAGACTGGCAGCAGGGGACATCGATACGCCGCTTTATGCCAGCGGCCGAGGACCGATCTCGCCCATCGACATGCTGTACGGCTTCAGGCCGGCCATGCAGGAGGGCAACCTGTACATGGCCCACCATACCGGCTTCACGATGAAACCCCTCGGGAGCGCCTGCATTCAGGCGGGCTTTTCCAATTTCCTGGGTTTCCGTCGCCCTCGGCGGCACGATCTATGGGGGCTTGCAACGAAGACGCGCCGAACCGAGCAGGAAATGCGTGAACTCGGCAAAATCTACTTGAAGCCGCTCTGACTTAGAGCCTCGGCTGTTCTATCTAACGGGCATGGCTCGAATGATCGGATGCGTTGGTGAATGAACCGGTCTCCTGACCACGCGATTGATATTACCCCCGAGATCCTGCTGAAGGCCTATGCGGCGGGCATCTTTCCCATGGCGGAGGATGCGGACGATCCGTCCCTGTTCTGGGTCGAGCCGCGCGAGAGAGGGATCATCCCCCTCGATGGCTTCCACATGTCGAAGCGCCTTGCCCGGACGGTTCGCTCGGATCAGTTCGAGGTTCGGGTCGACCGGGATTTCGACCGGGTGATCGCCGGCTGCGCCGCTCCGGGACAGGATCGGGAGAAAACCTGGATCAGCCGCCGGATCCGCGAACTCTACGGCGAGCTCTTCGACGCCGGCTACTGCCACACGGTCGAGGTCTACCGGGAGAACCGCCTCGTCGGCGGCCTCTACGGTGTGCGCCTCAACGGTGCGTTCTTCGGCGAGAGCATGTTCCATACGGAACGGGACGCTTCCAAGGTCGCCCTGGTGCATCTGGTGGCCCGCCTGCGCCGGGGTGGGTTCTCCCTCCTGGATACCCAGTTCGTCACCTCGCATCTGGCCCAGTTCGGGGCCGTGGAGGTTCCCAGGCGCGCCTATAAGCAGATGCTGCGCAATGCCATGGACCACGCGGCCGACTGGGATGCTTGGCCCCGTGGACACATCGTCAGCGGCGAGGAAGCCCTCGCGGCAATCGCAGCCTCTTGATCAGGGCCGATCCGAGTTGATGATCGGCGCCGCCGGAGCCTGGCGTCGTGCGGGCTGGCGCAGGGGCGCGGTCTCTACCGGCGGGGGCCGGGGCGCCGTGCGCGGTGCCGGAGCTCCGCCTGCCGGGGCTATGATGTCGCCCCGGGCGGGCTCGCTCGCGGGGCGCGCCGCATCCTGGATCGGCGGCAACTCCTCAGGGGCTTCCTTGGGCTCCGCGATCACCTCCGTGCCGCCTTTGCAGTCCACGAGCCAGATGTCGTAGACCGGGTGCTCCATGCCGTGCAGGCCGGGGCTTGCGGCAAACAGCCAGCCGGAGAACACGCGCTTGCCGCCCTCGGTGCCGGGCTCATCCACCTCGATGAAGGCGGTGGTGTTCGGGGTTTCGTTCGGCGGCTTGGTGAAGCAGACCCGCGGCGTCATCTGGAGCGCGCCGAACTGCACGGTCTCGTCGACCTTGACCTCGAACGAGACGATCCGCCCGGTGATCTTGTCCAGGCCGGAGAAAACGGCCGTGGGATTCTTGATCCGGTCTGCCTGAGCCGCGCCGACGCTGCCCATGATCGATGCGGCCACCAAGGCCGCCCGCGTCCATCCAGGATTCATATTCTTGTCCAAGCCAAATCCGATCCGGCAAAGCCTGCCCGGCCGTTGTCGGCAGCCGCGCCCCTTGTTGCGGCAACGCGATAACACGCGAACCATGATGGAAAAAGGGCAAGAGGCGAAAGATGGCCCTTTGGGCGTGTAAAGCCATCGGCCAATCCGCCTCTCCTCCCCTCGAGACCGGTTCACGACAACGTCAAAGGAACTTCTGAACTCCAGTCCATGCCATCGGTTACCCCCTCCGGATCACATGAGGATGGGACAGGATTATGCACGGAAGCGACGATCATTCGATTTCAAGGCGGCATATGGTCGGCGGAGCGGCTGTAGGCTTGGCGTCGGCTGCCGCCGGATCGGCCCCGGCGCAGGCGCAAGGATCCGGCACAGGAGCAGCCGTGGCCAAGGACGACCCCACGACGAAATATCCCAAGCCGCCCTTCCGCTCGCAGTCGCAGCCCTGGCCCGGACTGGCCGGCCAGATGGACCCGCGGCCCGATCACGGCGAGGCGAGCTACAAGGGCTCCGGGCGGCTGCAGGGCCGCAAGGCGCTGATCACCGGCGGCGACTCAGGCATGGGCCGAGCCGCCGCGATCGCCTATGCCCGGGAGGGCGCGGATGTGGCCATCAGCTACCACCCCACTGAGGAGCCCGATGCACGGGAGGTGATCGCGCTCATCGAGAAGGAAGGCCGGATTGCGGTTGCCCTGCCCGGCGACCTCCGGGACGAGGCCCTGTGCACGCGCATCGTCGCTGAGGCGGTGCAGCGGCTGGGCGGCCTCGACATCCTCGTGAACAACGCCGCCCGCCAGCAGCAAAGGCAGTCGCTTCTCGACATCACGTCGGAGGATTTCGACGCCACCATGAAAACCAACGTCTATGCCATGTTCTGGCTGACCAAGGCGGCGCTGCCTCACATGAGCCCCGGATCCGCAATCATCCAGACCACCTCGGAGCAGGCCTACGATCCGTCGGCCAACCTGGTCGACTACGCCATGACCAAGGCGGCCATGATGAACTTCACCAAATCCCTGGCAAAGCAGCTCGGGCCCAAGGGCATCCGCGTCAACGGCGTGGCGCCTGGACCGATCTGGACGCCCCTCCAGGTGAGCGGCGGCGCAACCCAGGAGAAGCTGCAGCAGTTCGGCGGCGATACGCCTATGGGCCGTCCAGGCCAGCCGGTGGAACTCGCCTCGATCTATGTCCAGCTCGCCGCTGCCGACGCCAGCTACGCGACCGGGCAGGTCTACGGTGCAGCCGGAGGCAGCGGTCAGCCTTAGCCGTTTCGATTCCAGCATCAGTCCGCTAAGCTCCCTGGACGGAACCTCGGACGGGGAAGCGAAGCGGATGCCATGGACGAAGCGCAGAGGATGAGCGATGCCGCCTGGCGGCATCTCGGCTTTCTGTCGGGGCGGAAACGGCGGCGCTTGCCCACAGGGGCATCGTGCTGCCGGATCCAGGCTCCGTGCTGGTCTCAAGCCATGTGCGGCTGGAGGAAGGCGTCATCCTCTGGCCGAGCGTCATCCTCCAGGCCGTTGGCGATGGCCGTATTGCCATTGGGCAGGGCACGAACCTCTTCCCGGGCACGCGCATCGTCGCCTCAGGCGGATCCGTGACGGTCGGAGACTAGGCCGAGATCGGCGAGGAAGGCGGCTTCACGGTCAAGGCAGGCACTGGCGAGACCATCGAGATCGGAGACTAGGCCCGCCTCCTCGGCGGGGGATCGCTAACCCTCTGCAACCGGATCGGACGCGGCGCTCAGA
>JALYFY010000034.1 GCA_030777385.1 Pseudomonadota bacterium
TCCTTTGCCTTCCTGGCCAGCGCACGAAGCTGCGACGCATCTACGTCAGACCAGAGTGGGATCGGCATGGCAAACTTCCCTGACTCACCATGTTGAATCACACCCACCCAAAACCCGGAAATCACGAAGGAGTCAGGCCTTCAGAGACTTGGTATCAGCGCCTATGATGCCTAGCCTTCCTTGGGGAGGCCGCTATGACGATTGAAGGTCAGGGGCGCGACAGCTCTCAAACAGGGTCTGGGTCGCCTCGAAGATGTGTCGGGCGCGAACCTCGGCGGGCGCCGCGCTGTCCATCGGGCCCTCGACCGAAAGGCACACATCATCTGGTAGCATGGCGAGCAGTTCCCGCAGCGGCAAATCTCCGTGACCGGGCGGAAGACGCCTGGATCGGGCTTCCTCGATAATGGCTTCCGTTGAGACAGGCTGCGTTGCGAGGGCGTCGCAGAGCTGCGCGCTACGGATCCGTTGTGGCGGTACGGCCTTAAGATCGCTGGGCGCCCCGCCCGTACGTGAGAGATGAAGGGCATCGACGAGCGCGCCGCCGTTAGGGCGGCCGGCGGCCTCGACAACCCGCATGGCCTCCGGAAAACTGGAAACCTGGCGCCAGGCCATGCACTCCAGATCCACGCCCATGCCGAACCCGACGGCCAGATCGCAGAGCTCGGCGAAGTTCGCCTCGAGCCGACTGCGATCCGGATCGTCACCGCAGACGCTCAGCCTCTTGGCTCCCAGCTCCCCTGCGGATTCGAGCATGACCGTCAGTCGCGCCGCCACAAAGTCAGGATCGATGATCACGAACTCGATGTCGTAGACGCTGACCCCGTTGCCGTTCATGCGGTCCTTCATCTCGCGCATGGCGCTGCTGCCGGCTGGGATGGTGTAGTAAGGGGCTCCCGGGAAAGCGGGGTGCAGCCGAAGACCCACTGATGCGTAGCCAATCCTTGCCGCCAGGCTGACGAGGTCAAGCGGTGGGACCTCCAGAACGGTGAAATGAGCCAGCCCGAGAGGCGGCGCGCTTTGGGTGATGATCACGATAGTTCCTCCCGAATTGCGGACAGGGCTCGCCGCGTGGGTTTGGACTGCGGCATCAGTCGCCGTTGGCTTGCGAGGCGTCGTTGAGTGCCGCGGCGAGCGCCCTCTTGAGGTTGGTGCCGGTCCTGTCAATGTGGCGGCGCAAGGTCTCGCAGGCCTCGGACGATCGCCGCGCCACGGCCGCCTCGGCAATCGCGCTGTGCTCACCCCGGACATCACGGTCGCCCGGGTTCGACGCAAGGAATATCCTGCGATAGCGGTCATTCAGGTTATGTAGGACCGAGCAGAACCGCAGCAGGAGAGGCATCCCGCAGCCTTGGATCAACTGTCGGTGGAAGTCGTTGTGGGCTTCCTCCCAAGCTTCCAGACTCTCCGGGCGGGAGGGATCACGCTCGATGCGATTGAGGCGGTAGAGCGAGCGCATGACGTCGCTCTCCCATTCGAGATCGCCCTGCTCGATGCAGTGCTTGAGGGCGAGCGATTCGAACTCGACGCGAAGGTGGGTCACCTCGGCAAGATTGCTCGTGGACACGGGAGCGACTCGGTAGCCGCGCAGGTCCTCTAGTTCGACCAGCCCGTCCGCGACCAGGCGCGAGAGGGCCTCGCGCAGGGGGCTGAGGCTGATATCATAGCTGGCGCGCAGACGGTCAAGGTTAATTTTGGAGCCCGGCTTCATGTCGCCCCGGAGGATCGCCTGACGGATCTCATGCGAAACCCTGCTGGCGATCGTCTTCTTCTCCCCGTCCTCGGGCGGCTGCTGCATGACCTTCATGTCACCGATGATCAATCCTGGCCTCCAATCCGGATCCCTTGCCTGAGCTCCGCCGCCTCGCTGCGAAATGACTAAGCAGGTCGCCATGCAACAAAGTATACTCAGTTAGACGAATGCGAACGCCGGTTCCAACCTATCATGATAATACCACCAATAATCGCTCGTTGACAATATAATCGATTATCACGTATCTAAACGATTATTGGAAGCCCCGGGTTGGGGTTGGCCAGCCGCTCGACCCCTGCCGAGGGCCGTTGAGGAAGAATCGAATGATTATTCAGCGCCAGGAAGACGTGACAGAAGCCGCCGTAGC
>JALYFY010000035.1 GCA_030777385.1 Pseudomonadota bacterium
GCGATGGCCTGCGACCTTGCCGCAACCATCCGCGGCCGATCCTCCGGGTGGATCGCCTCGGTCCAGCCAAGTCCCTCGGGCGTGACAGGCTGGCTCGTGTAGTCGCACCAGGCCTTGTTGAACTGGAGCACCGATCCGTCGGCCTGGTTCACCCACATCTTCTGCGGGGCATGCTCGACGATGGTGCGCAGATGCTGCTCGCTGCGCAGCCGCTGCTGGTCAGCACGGTGCCTGTCGATGGCGACACCAAGCAGGTTGGCGAAGCCCTGCATGAAGGCGAGATCCGCCTCCTCGAAGCGGCCCTCCTGGGCGCTGTCGGCCTCCAGCACGCCAAAGGGGGGCGTATCAGCCCCGCCTGCGATGACCACGTTGATGGCACGCTTGATCCCATGCTCTTCCAGGAGCTGCGGCGTCCTGAAACGGCTCTCGGATTGGAGATGGTTCGAGATCACGGACCGGGCCGTGTTGAACGCGAAGCCCGCCGGCGACTCCAGGTCGGCCCCGATGGTTGCATGACCCACGACACCATCGTGCCAGCCCACGCCAGCCCGGACCAGGAAGCGGTTCTGCCCCGGCAGGTACTCCAGCACCTTGCAGTAGCGGGTGATGAGCCCATTGGCACAGAGCCTGGTCGCCGCCTCGAGCAGTTCGTCCACACCGCGGCAGCTCAGGGCAAGGAGGCCGAAGTCGGCGAGTACCCTTTGCTGTCTCAGGCGGTAGGCAAGCTCCTCGCTCGGCGCACCGCCGAGTTCTGGCGGAACAGCCGCCGCAGTACCAGCATGACTCATCGAAGGCCCCCGGGTCCCCAGCCTTCCCACGGATGTCATCATCCTACGAGTTGGAATCCGACCTCGGTCAGCGAACTCGACTGTCCACGCCTGTTGCCGGAGCGTCTCTATCTGGAGGAACTCTGAAGCTCAACAAGCCTGGCGTGGCAAAATTGTGGCCTGCTCCATCGTGCCAGAGCCTGAGCGATTCTTAGTCGCAGCCTCAGAGGGGAGCTTAATCACCCGCCTCAATGCAAGTGCCCTATGCCGACGAACCGTGTTCAGATGTCATGCTGCATGAACTGCAACCCCAAGCACGCACGGCATTGATGGAGCAGGATCGGCTCCTGGGAACAATCCCGATTTGAAGTTCCGGTCGTCTGATCCATGGCTATGAAAAACTCATCCTGGTGGATGTTGGCGGAACTTCTAAGTGATCGCTTCAGCGCCAGCTGCGATCAGTTTGCGGGTATCGGTCACGCTCGCATGGGATGCGGCGGCAAGGAGGCGGACGTCGTTGGGCAGCGTGACCAGATCGAAGCCCCAGCCTACGGCCTTGGCAGCATAGGCTGGGCTACCACAATGGAGGGCCGCACGGATGCCGGCGCGATGAGCTGCATCCAGGATCGTGCGGATCGCGTCCACCATCTCCAACTCCTCCCGATCAAAGCCGAAGGGGTATTGCCGCCCGGTCAGCCCGAGGGTCAGATCGGACGGACCGATATAGACCCCATCCAAGCCCGGGGTCGAAACGATCTCCTCAAGGTTTCGAAACGCCTCCGCGGTTTCGATCATGGCGAAGCAGAGAACAATGTCATCGGCCTCGGCCCCGTAGTTCGGGCCGGCGGAGAACACGGCCCGGGTCGGACCGAAGCTGCGGGTCCCTGCTGGAGGATAACGCATGTACGACACGAGTTCGGCTGCCTGAGCCGCGGTGTTGATCATGGGGCAGATGACCCCACAGGCTCCTGCGTCAAGCACCTTCATGATGGCGGCGGGATCAAGCCAAGGAACGCGCACGAGCGGCGCGACCTCACTCGCGCGCATGGCTTGGAGCATACCGACTGCAGCCTGGTAGTCGATAAGTCCGTGCTGGAGATCGATCGTGATGGAGTCGTATCCCTGCTCCGCCAGGATCTCGGCGGTGAACGCATTCGGGATTGAAAGCCAGCCATTCAGCACCGGTCTCCCGTCCGCCCAGAGTGTCTTGATCCTGTTTGCTTTCATCTCGTCTCCAAACGACCTTCACCTTGCTTGGAGCGCAAGGCGGGTTGCAGATTCGTAGTGTCGCCGCTCTTCATCAACCACCCAATCAACGGCCGGTTCTTTCGCGCCAAGCCGCGAAGTCGATGTTGGTCTGCTCCTCCGTGGCGGGATACAGCCCAAGGATCGAGCGGCCTTTCAGGACCTCCTCGGTCACGAAGTCCTCGAATGCCGTCATCTCGATCGTCTCGTTGGCTATCTCGTCCGCCAAGTGGGCCGGGATCACCACCACGCCCTCGGCATCGCCGACGATGACATCGCCGGGGAACACTGGCGCATCGCCGCAGCCGATCGGCACGTTGATGTCGATGGCCTGGTGCAGGGTCAGGTTGGTCGGAGCGGAGGGACGGTTGTGATAGGCCGGGATGCCGAGGTTTTCGATCTCGGGCGTATCGCGGAAGCCGCCGTCGGTGACCACGCCGGCAACACCGCGCACCATCAGGCGGGAGATCAGGATCGACCCGGCCGACGCGGCCCGTGGGTCCTTGCGGCTGTCCATCACGAGCACCGCGCCCGGCGGGCAGATCTCCACCGCCTTGCGCTGCGGGTGCTCCCGGTCGCGGAAGACGGTCAACTGGTTCAGGTCCTCACGGGCCGGCATGTAGCGCAGGGTGAAAGCCTCACCCACCATCGGGCCTGCATCGCGGTTGATGCGGTGAACGTCCTGGATCCACTGGTTGCGCAGACCGCGCTTGTAGAGAGCCGTCATCAGTGTCGGGGTGGCGACTTTCTTCAGCTTGTCGCGCGTTTCGAGCTTTAATCCGGTCATCGGTGCTTCTCCTGGAGCTTAGAAAATATCGGGCTCGGCCACAGGCGCGCCGTAGCTCGTCTCGAGGAAGTCGAAATCGCAGCCCTCGTGGGCTTGGCGGATGTGCTTCGTAAACATCCAGCCGTAGCCGCGCTCGAAGCGCGGCTTGCGCTCCGGCAACAGGGCGCGCCTTACCTCAAGTTCCTCGTCAGAGACTTCGAGCGTGATGCGGCGTGCAGGAATATCGACGGTGATGATGTCGCCGGTGCGCACGAGCGCGAGCGGCCCGCCCACATGGGCCTCCGGCGATACGTGAAGGATGCAGGCGCCATAGCTGGTGCCGCTCATGCGGGCGTCGGACAGGCGCAGCATGTCGCGCACGCCCTGCTTCACGAGCTTCCTCGGGATCGGCAGCATGCCCCACTCCGGCATTCCGGGCCCACCCTGCGGGCCCGCATTGCGAAGGATCAGGATGTGATCAGCCGTCACATCAAGATCGTCATCGTCGATGGCAGCCTTCATGGAGGGATAGTCGTCGAACACGAGGGCAGGTCCCGAATGCCGGCGCAGGCGCGGCTCGCAGGCGCTTGGCTTCATGACGCAGCCGT
>JALYFY010000036.1 GCA_030777385.1 Pseudomonadota bacterium
ACTTCGACATCAACCATGCCGATCCGGATCTCACCGACGAAGGGGTGTGTTCGACCGTAGCCGCGCTGCGTCGAATAGCCGAGGGCGAGCAGGAAACCCTCGTCTCCGCGCGTCAACGCCTGCAGGCGGATGTCGCGTCCAACAGGATAGGCAATCGCCTCACGCGTCAGGTCACCCGGGTCATCATTGCTTGAGACATCAGCCTCGATCAGCCCTTGACCATCGAGAAGATCAGTCACACGCGGGCAGCTCTCATCCGCGAGGCGCTCGCGCTTGACCGGGCCCGCGACAGCATCGTCTCCGGTCATTGACGGGTCGATCAGGCGGTGCGTGTAGTCGAAGGTCGGCCCCAGCAGCTGTCCGCCTGGGATGTCCTTGAAGGTCGCGGAAACCCGGCGCTCGATGCGCATCCTGTTCGTGTCGATAGGGCATGCGTTACTGAACCGCGGCAGCGTGGTCCGATAAGCCCGTAGGAGGAAGATCGCTTCAATCAGGTCGCCACGAGCCTGACGCACGGCCATCGCCGCAAGTTCGGGATCATACAATGAGCCCTCCGCCATCACGCGATCAACACCAAGGGATAGCTGATTGACGATCTGCTCGACGGAGAGTGCCGGCACATTGCGATCACCTCGCCGGCGGTCGGCCATAAGACGATGTGCATTTGAGATCGCCGCCTCTCCACCTTTAACCGCGACATACATGGCTCAGGCCTCCACAGGACGGGTGGTACGCGGCAGTGCGAGGAGTTCGCTGCCACAGGTCATCAGCAGGTCGAAACCCAGCGGAAAGCGGGCCGCATTGATCGCCATTGTCTCGGTGAACCCGTCCGGCAGCCCACGTGGTGCGATCGTGGCAGCGGTCTCGATTCCGGGGCCGCGGATCGTCAGCGGCGTGCCATCGCGCAGGCTCTCTACCGGCAAAAGCAGCGTCGCAGATCGGTCAGGATAGGAGAGAGCGCCCATTGCGAAGTTCCGCCAGCCACTGACCGGGCTGTTCTTGGAGAGAACCGCAAAGCTCGCTGTCGCAGGGTCTTTGGTGACTGTAGCTCCCGTATGGAACGTCAGCCATGATGCCGCTGTGTCCGCACCGCTGTCTTCAAACCAGACCGGGGTGTCGTAATCGGCGAGCGCTGCCAGGAAGGCTGCTGCTGCAAGGTGCAATGGCGGAGGCGGCTGGACAGCATGGCCCAAATCGACGATGCGGCCTGGCTGTGCCATGGCATCCATCACCAGCCGGAATGCGGCCTGCGTTTGAAAGACTGGAGCCGTGAACCCGCCATCCAACAGGGTTGTATCAGCCATCAGTCCTCTCCGCGAACCATAGTGAAGAAGTCGACACGCGTGGCTTCCGTCTCTTCGACCTGCCGTGTCCGCGCTGCGTCTTGTTCTGCCAGCGCAGGCGCCACGAAATCGGTTTCGATCACGTGGACCCAATTCGGAAGTAGGGAGAGCGCATCAAGATGCGCGACGATGCTTGCCTTCTGGGGGTGGCGGCCAAGAACAATCGCGTGGCCAACTTCGCCCGTCTCGAGCTTGACAGTGGCTCGTGTCACCGTGGCCTCGCCGAGATTGAATACCGGGCCACCACCACCAGCCCGTCCCCGAAGCATGACCATACCGACTTCGGGGCCGCGGATGGGTGTTGCCGCAGGGACCGAGGGCTCCAGCGCAGCGTATCGCTCGGCTAGGTTGGTTGCGTCATCGGAGGCTAGGGCATCTAGCCTACGCTTTCGGGCTTCATCGGGAGAGTGCATTCAGTAACCCACTTGTCTATTTGTCTAGACAACCATTCATGTCCGTGGTTTACCGTGCCGACCGTGACAACCTGATGACGTATTGTGAAAGGCAGTACCGATGAGTCCAGACGGAGAGGGCATCACACGCTGGCGGCGGGTGGCAGATGACATCCGCAGCAATATAGGTGACGGCATCATTTCGGATGCCCTGCCCTCCGAACTCGAACTAGCAGCACGTTATGGGGTCAATCGCCACACAGTCCGTCGTGCCATCGCAGCCTTGACGGCGGACGGATTGCTACGCGTGGAGCACGGGCGCGGCACGTTCGTGAACAACAAGCCGAAGCGGATCGTCTATCCTATCGGTTCACGGACACGCTTTTCCGAAAACATGCTGAAGCAGTCGCTGGAGCCCTCAGGCCGGCTCATCAAATCCGACTATGTTTTGGCCGATTCGGTAATGGCGGCCTTGCTTGAATGCCGCATCGGCACACGACTTCACCGTCTCGACAGCCTCTCGGTCGCCGATGGCATTCCGCTCTCGCGCTCGACCTCATACTTTTCGGCCGAGCGATTTCCCGGGATCATCGAGGCCTATGCCGAAACCGGTTCCATCACCGAAGCATTACGGCGCGAGGGAGTTGTTGATTATCGCCGCCGGGAGACCCGCCTGACAGCAGAGCGCGTTTCCGCTAAGGATGCCGAACTATTGAGCTGCGCAGCCGATGCCATCGTCCTGATCAGTAAGGCGACCGATGTAGACCTTGAAGGCCAGCCGGTGCAGTTTATCAGAACCAAGTTTCTGGCGGATCGGGTGGAACTCGTGATGCTCCAGAGCTGATGATCGGCAGACTTCGCTGGAAAGATCGATACTTGCATCCGAACCCGGGGCATCAAGCGAGTATCCGGCCAGCGTTTCTGCGTGTCGAAGCTATGGAACAGCACGAAGGTCGTGGTTCAGACCCAGCAATGGGTCCGGACTGACGAGGAAATCTCCTCCCAGGAACTTCTGCTTTACCCGCACAAGCCGACCATAGCTGTACTTCCGAGAAGTGCCATCTTGAGACCTTCCGGGCCTAGAGCCCGAGGGTAAATCTCGCGGAATGCTGTTTATGAAACCGGATGGAAGCATGCACACGTGGCCGGGAGGCAATTGCCGGCGGCACACGCTCTTAGCAGCCCTCACTCATTCCGAAGCCCATGCAGCAAGCCGTGGACTCTCGATCTAATCCCTATGTCCGGCGGTCACGCGCTTGGCCACCCGCTTCGTGGCGGTCTCCTGCAAATGGCGCTCGATGGCCTCGTTGGCCTGCGCCCGCACCTTCCGCATCCGGTCCGCGTCGTCGAAGGCTTCCGGGAAGCGGCGCGACAGCCACAGGTAGGCCCCCGCGAGTCGCACCGTGCGCTCCTGGTGGTCGAGCTCAGCGAGGGGGTTACCGCGTAGCGCCGGCACACCGGAGCCCGAGTCCAGCATCTGCGTCCATCCCTTGAGCACTTGGAAAGAGAGCTCGTCGCGCTGGTCGATGGGCGCCATCGACAGGGCGAACCTCTGCGTCAGATCCAGCCTGGTGCGGTCGACCATCCCCGCGGCCTGCAGCATGGCGTCCATATCGGAAGGCTGGAACGGCGAGCCCTCGTAGAAGGCGGCCTGGGCGAAGTGCGTGAGCACCTCGTGCAGGCTCTCGGTGCGCAGCTCCGAGGCTGCGGCCCTGATCGCCACGAGGTCAGGGCGGGCGTAGAAGCGCGCATCCGCGGCCGGTGCCGCCGGAGCGCCGGCGAGCGCCTTGCGGATCGGATCGATGCCTTCCTCCGTCGTGGCGGCCACGTAGCCGACGTCGTGGTGGCCGAAGCGGCCGGCGCGCCCGGCGATCTGGCGTATCTCGGGGTTGGTGAGCGGACGGTCCTCCTTGCCGTCGTACTTGCGCAGGGCGGAGAACACGACCCGCTGCAGGGGGCCCAGGTTGAGGCCCATGCCGATGGCGTCGGTGGTGACGAGCACGGCGGCCTCGCCGGTGCGGAAGCGCTCGGCCTCCGCGCGGCGCACCTCGGGGGAAAGCGCCCCGTAGATGGTGGCCACGGTGTGCCCCAGGCCGACGAGGACCTCGCGCTGCTCGTGCACCGCCTGGCGCGAGAAGGCCACGACGGCGTCGCCGGCCTTCACCTCCTCCAGCGGGACCGGCTTGTCGAGCAGGACGAGCGGCGTCTTGCGCTCGAAAGCGACCACCTCAAGGCTCTCGTTGGCAGCCTCGGCGGCACGGCGAACGTACGGCAGGGCGTCGTCGGAGCCAGCCAGGATCAGGGTCTTGGCCGGTATGCCGAAGAGCGCGTTGGTCCAGGCCCAGCCGCGGTCCGGGTCTGAGATCATCTGGATCTCGTCGATCACCGCCACGTCGACGCTGTGCTGCAGATCTGCGGTCTCGATGGTGCGCGAGACGTGGGTGGCGCCCTTGTCGCCGAAGACCTCCTCGCCTGTGACCATGCCGGCGTTGAGGCCGCGGTCGCGCAGCGCCTCGTAGTTCTCCAGGGCCAGGAGCCGCAGGGGAGCCAGGTAGGCGCCCTTGCCGGCCGCCGCGAGCCTCTCCAGAGCGGCGTGGGTCTTGCCTGAGTTGGTGGGGCCCATGTGGAAGACGATGTGACGGGCCATGCCGCGGGCGGCGTGGAATTTGTCGATGTAGGTGCCGAAGCCGACCCGCTCGCGCAGGTTCCGGATGCCGGCGTCCTGGCGGGCCAGCTTCTTCGCGCGGGCCCTGAGCTCCTTGAACTTGGCGGGCAAGGCCCGGACCAGGTCCGGGGAGAACGTATACTGGCGCGAGCGCAGGTCATGGTCCATGTGCTCGGCGTAGCTC
>JALYFY010000037.1 GCA_030777385.1 Pseudomonadota bacterium
TGGCCCAGATCGATCAGCAGGGCGCGGGCCCGCATGATGAGGCGGTGCCATTGAACCACCTCCCGGGTGCCGTAGGCGGCGAGCGCCGCCGCCAGAACGCAGGACGCCACCGTGCCCGCCGTGATCGGGCGCTCCTGGGAGAACCAGGCGCCGAGCGCCAGCACCGCCAGGGGAGCGATCATGAGCAAGGCGGCGGATGCGGATTCGGCCAAGGCCAGCCGGTATTCTCGGCTCATGACGGGCCGGTGGCTGCCGACGAGGGCCTCGCGCACCCGGTCGCGCTCATAAGGACCGGTGCCGTGGGCGCGCAGGGCGGGAATGCGGTGCTCCAGCTCGGCCAGGATGCCGCCGGCCGCTTCGCCCTCCCGGTGCCGGGCGGCGGTGGCGTCGAAGCGCAGGAGGGACCGGCGGGCGCTCACGACGGCGCCCAACGCAAGCGCGAGCGCGAGAGCCGCGCCGAGATGCCAGTCCATGACGAACACATAGGCGCAGGCAAGCCCGATCATGCCGCCCAGCTTCACCGGAACCAGCAGGCTCGATCCCAGCACGCCGTTCTCACGGGCAAGCCCGCGGGCGGCAAGCGCCGTCACCATGGCGATGTCCTCGTGGGACGAGGACGGGGCCTTGAGGATCGCGTCGAGGGCGGCCGTTTGCGTGCGCGTGAGCATGCGCAGGCTGATGCCGATGGCGAGCCACTCCAGGGCCATCAGGATCAGGCCGATGAGCAGGGGAACGATCAGCACGCCGGCCACGGAAGCGAGAGCAAAGCCCTGGGGGGACAGGGCAAAGCCGGGAAACAGCACGAGAGGCTCCGGCCAGAGGCCTGCGGGCGGGCTGATGGCGACCCGCAGGAAAGGGGCGGGCACCGTCCAGCCGCCGGCTCCTCCGGTCGCCCGGTCGACCAGAAGGCGGATCAGGTCGAAGCCGATGAGGATCAGAAGACCCGTCAGCGCCAGAAGAAGGAATCCGACGACATGGCGGACAGGCGAGGTCTTCCACGCCAGGCGCAACGGATCGCGCTCCACGACAGCTCCCAAGGACAGCCTCCAATAATCGGTCAAGGTGCCCGACGTTAGCGCATCGTGCGGAAAAGTGGACCGGTTTTCGCCGACGCGGCCCTCCGGGTCCGCGTTCCTCCGATGCTTTAGCGAAGCCTTGGGCGGACGACCAGCCCAAACTCTGCCGCTTGCGCCCCTCGCCATGCCGGGCTTCGCCTCTATGTGACCCTCCTGATCGCCTCACCTGTTGCCGTCCATGGAGGATCGTTGAGCCTGCCCATGATGTCCCAGCTGCCGCTCGACCCGGTTTTCCAGCTCATCCTCGAACTGCCGACCCGTGCGCCAAGCCCCGGCCTGCCCCATCGTCTGGCGCGGCTTTTCCAGGAGCTGGCTGAGAGCGAGCCCGTGCGGCCGGTGGAGGATATCGAGGACCAGATCTGGGCGCTCTGGGGCTCCCATGAGGACCGGGTTGCGGAGGAGACCATGGCGGCGGCCGTGGAGGCCCTGTCGTCGGGCTCGCTCAAGAAGGCCAGGCCCCTGCTCGATCACTTGGTTGCCAAGCACCCGGACTGGCCCGAAGCCTGGAACAAGCGCGCCACGCTGGCCTCCATCGAGAAGCGCGATGCGGACAGCCTCCTCGACATTGCCCAGACCCTAAGGCTGGAGCCGCGCCATTTCGGGGCCATCGCCGGCTTCGGCAACATCTGCCTGCGGCACGGCCATCTCAACGAGGCCCGGGCCGCGTTCCAGATCGCGCTCGCCATCAACCCGCATATGGAAGACCTGCGCGACATGCTGGAGAACCTGTCGCCGCATCACCTGATGCTGCATTGAAGCGATGGGCTCGGGTTCATAAGGCCCTGCCAGGCTTTCAGGGACGCTGAAGGTTGAGAATCGGCAGCACTTTCGCACTGCCATGAGCCTGCAGATCGAGGCCATAGGCCATGGCCTCGTCGTTCGATGCCTTATACATCCGACCGATTTCCAGATGGTCCGTGCGCAGGGGCTGGGATATCGGTCTGCCCCCGATGGAGGCCAATCCCTGGAGCAGGTTCCAAAGGGCAGTCCCGAGAAACCGCATGCCCGTCATCGTTAAGACGCTATTCATCGACACTGCGTCAGCTCACCGCTTCCAATATGCCCCCCGCACTGGGGTAAGCAGCTTCCGGGATGATTCAACCCCATGAGAATAGGTCTTAACGAGAGGACGACTCCTGAGATGCCATTCGCTTCCCGCCCTGCAGGTTCCGTGACTGCCCGTATTGGTCTGATGATGGCGATGCTGGCGCTCAGTGCCTTGCCGGGCTTGGCTCAAACGACCGGGCAAGCCCCCAAGCCCAAGCAGCCTGCTCCTAAGGCGCAGCCTCAAAAAGCCCAGCCCCAAAATGCTGGCGCCGTGACCGTGGAGCTCAAGGCGGAGCCGTCTCAGCCGGAGTGGACCAAGGTCTGTGGGAAGGAACAGGCCGCCAGTACGGAGGTCTGCTACACCACACGCGACTTCGTCACGGACAAGGGCCAGCGGATTGCGGCGGTGGCGCTCTACGATGCCAAGGGCAAGGGAGCGCAGAAGCTCATGCGGATCCTGGTGCCGCTCGGGTTCCTCGTATCACCGGGTACCCGGATTGTGCTGGACAAGAGCCAGCCTGTCGGCGGGCGCTTCTCGTCCTGCCTTCCTCATGGCTGCTTCGTCGAGGCCCCTGTAAAGGATGACTTCGTTGCGGCGATCAAGAAAGGCACGACCCTGAATGTCAGCGCCCGAAACCAGGCCGGCAAGGAGATCACGTTTGCCATACCGGTCGCGGGCTTCGGCAAAGCCTTCGACGGGCCGCCCATCGATCCGCAGGTGCTCGCTGAGCGGCAAAAGCAGATGCAGGAGGAGATCCAAAAGCGCCAGGAAGAGCTGCGTAGCCAGCGGATGAGCGATCCGGCTCAAGCTCCGGCAGCCAGCGCTGGAGCCGCTGCGCCTAAGAACTAGAACCGGCTAGGATCGTCCCAGCCGGTTCCGGACGAAGTTTGCCGCCGGCAGGCCGGGCAGCCTGCAAGCGCGACAACGGGGCCGTTGCAGGCGGGCGGCGGCAGGGTACCTTAACGCTCATGTCCGAATCGCCTGCAACTCTCAGACGCCCGATCCTTCTTCCCGCCGACGGCCGCCAGTCGCCGGTTGCGGCCGGCGTCCAGCGCGGGGTGCGCCGCCTGTTCTCGCAGCTGGGCCACGTCACCCTGCCGGAATTCACCCTCGCCAACGGCAGACGGGCCGATCTCATCGCGCTTGCTCCCGATGGGGTGCTCACCATCGTCGAGATCAAGTCGAGCGTGGCCGATTTCCGGGCCGACCGGAAATGGCCCGACTACGAGGATTTCTGCGACCGGTTCTATTTTGCCGTGCCGGAGACCGTGCCCTTCGACATCCTGCCGGAGGATCGCGGCCTGATCATCGCCGACAGCTTCGGGGCGGCGATCATGCGGGAGGCGTCCCGTCACCCGCTCCCAGGCGCACGCCGCAAGGCCGTGACCCTGCGCTTCGCCCACGCGGCCGCATCCCTGCTGCACGCGCTTGCCGATCCGGACCGGATTGCGGATGGAAGGCTCTGAGAGCCTTTAACGCGGTGCGCGCTTGGCCAGGATCCGCTGCAGGGTGCGGCGGTGCATGTTGAGGCGGCGCGCGGTTTCCGACACGTTGCGGCCGCACAGTTCATAAACCCGCTGGATATGCTCCCAGCGCACCCGGTCCGCCGACATGGGGTTTTCCGGCGGCAGGGCCCGCTCTCCCGGCTGGGCCATGAGGGCGGCATGGATCTCGTCCGCATCCGCGGGCTTGGCCAGGTAGTCGAAGGCTCCCATCTTCACCGCCGTGACGGCCGTGGCGATGTTGCCGTAGCCGGTGAGGATGACGCCGCGGGCGTCGGGGCGACGGTTCTTCAGCCGCTCGATCACGTCGAGCCCGTTGCCGTCGCCGAGGCGCATGTCGATGACGGCAAAGGCCGGAGCCTCGCTTTCGATCGCCGCAATGCCGTCCGCTACGCTTTCGGCCACGCGCACCTGATAGCCGCGGCCTTCCATGGCACGGGCGAGCCGGGTCGAGAACGGCCGATCGTCATCCACGATCAAGAGGCTCTTATCGGCACGATCTTCGAACGCGACAGGCGCATCGGCCATCAGAACATCTCCTTGCATTTGGAAGAATTCCTTCATGAAACGAGCTAGTTCAGCTCCTCTCTCATATGGGAATTCTTCACCTCTTCTTTGAGAGACCCGGGGAGATCTCCCTGCGGCGAAATTGCCGCACCTCGTTCAAACGCATGACGAGGCCAAACGATCCGCGCGATGGCGCCCGAGGCGGGCGGGGCCGCGTTCGTCAGGGTCAGCTCGGCGCCCGATCGCTCGATCAGGGTCTTGGCGATGAACAGCCCCAAGCCCAGGCCTCCGCCCTCCTCGCTGTCCTCGCTGCGCTCTGCGGCGCTGCGGGTGGTCACATAGGGCTCGCCCACCCTCAGCAGGATGTCGGGAGCGTATCCGGGGCCGTCGTCGCGGATCTCGATGAACACTTCGTGAGGGGACCAGCAGGCCTCGATCGTCACCTGGCTTTCGGCAAAGTCAGTGGCGTTGTCGAGGATGTTGGAGAGCCCGTAGACGACGCCCGGATTGCGGCGCCCCATGGGCTCCGGGCCGTCGCCTTTTGCCACCACCTTCACGTCGAAGCCCACCGCGCGCTGCGGCTCGACGATCTCCTCCACCAGGTGGCTGAGCGAGATGGTCTCCAGGAACTCCGTCTCGTCCTCCTGGCCCATGGAGGTGAGCTTGGTCAGGATCGTGCGGCAGCGCTCCACCTGCTCCTGCAGGAGCCGCAGGTCCTCTCCCACGGGCCCGTCCTTGGGAAGCGAATGGCCCAGCTCCTTCGTCACCAGGGCGATGGTGGCAAGCGGGGTGCCCAGCTCGTGGGCTGCGGCCGCCGCCAGGCCGTCGAGCTGGGACAGGTGCTGCTCGCGGGCGAGCACCAGCTCCGTGGCGGCAAGCGCCTGCGCGAGCTGACGGGCCTCTTCGGCCACCCGCCAGGCATAGATGCCGATGAAGGCCGTGCCGAGGAGGATCGCAGTCCAGATTCCGGTCACATAGAGGAACGGCAGCTTGAAGTCCTGCCCCGGAAACCACGGCAGGGGCCTGTGGGCGAGCACCAGGAGCGTTGCCGCACCGACGGCCAGAAGGCCGAGCCCCAGGGTCCGCTCCGGCGGCAGCGCCGTGGCGGAAATCAGCACGGGGGCCAGGAACAGCATGGCAAACGGGTTCTCGAGCCCGCCGGTCAGGTACAGGAGGGCAGCCAGCTGCACGATGTCGAAGGCCAGAAGCGCCGTGGCGAGGTTGTCGCTGAGCCGGTGGCTCGCCGGATACTGGATGCGCAGGAACAGGTTGACCCACACGGAGGCCAGGATCACCAGGAAGCAGAGCGCAAAAGGCAGGGAGAAGCCGAGGCCGAACCGCACCCCGGCCACGGCCGCCGCCTGGCCTGCAATGGCGAGCCAGCGCAGGCGGACAAGGGTGTCGAGGCGCAGATGCCTGGCGTGGTGGGTCAGGCTCTTCGGTTCAATGCTGGACATCCCCGAACAGAATAGGGCCGCCGCCCGGTTCGCCAAGCAACCCGGGGTTCGTCTATTTTCCTAAGCGCCGGCCCAGGTGATGCAGCAAAACACCTATGAGGCCGTTTCAGGTTGGAAAAACAAGTATGTTGCAATAAGGCGCAGGAACTTTAATCTTAAAATTACGGTTGAGGCTAAAGCCTACCGCGATCTGCGAGAATGGGCGCCCGACCTTTGGGGATATAAATGAACTTTTCTTATTATTGGTACGATACCGCCCATTGGCTTTTGAGCCCGGCTCGGGCGGCTTCCGATTTCACGAAGCATTTCTTCGACAATCCCGACAACCCGCTGACCAACACCCCCTATGGCCGGACCGTGTCCGCCGCCTGCGAATTGTTCGAGCGCACCACCCGGCGCTACGGCAAGCCCGTCTTTGGCCTGCCGACCACCAGGATCGGCAGCGAGGAGACGGCAGTCACCGAGCGGAGCGTCTGGGAGCGCCCCTTCTGCCGGGTGATCTCCTTCGAGCGCGACCACCCCGGCGCCAAGGAGCAGCCGAAGCTTCTCATCGTGGCGCCCATGTCCGGCCACTATGCCACCCTCCTGCGCGGCACGGTCGAGACCTTCCTGCCCACCCATCAGGTGATGATCACCGACTGGACCGACGCCCGCATGGTGCCTCTGGCCGAAGGCCGGTTCGACCTGGACGACTACATCGATTACCTGAAGGCCATGTTCCGGGATCTCGGGCCGGACCTGCACGTGATGGCCGTGTGCCAGCCGGCCGTGCCGGTGATCGCCGCAATCGCCCGCATGGAGGACGAGAAGGACCCTCTCACCCCGCGCTCCATGACTCTCATGGGCGGCCCCATCGACACCCGCCGCTCGCCCACAGCCGTCAACCGGCTGGCCGAGGAGCGCGGCATCGAATGGTTCCGGCAGCACTGCATCACCAAGGTGCCCCCGTCCCATCCGGGCTTTTGGCGCGACGTGTATCCGGGCTTCCAGCAGCTCTCCGGCTTCATGGCCATGAACATCGACCGGCATCTCACCGCCCATTGGGAGATGTTCAACCACCTGGTGGAAGGCGACGGCGACTCGGCCGAGAAGCACCGGGAGTTCTACGACGAGTACCTCGCCGTCATGGACCTGACCGCCGAGTTCTACCTTCAGACCGTCGAGAAGGTGTTCGTGAACCACGAGCTGCCCAAGGGCGAGATGATGCACCGGGACCAGCCGGTGGACCTCATGGCGATCCGGCGCTGCGCCATCATGGCGGTCGAAGGCGAGCGGGACGACATCTCGGGCGTGGGCCAGACCCTGGCCGCCCTGGAGTTGACCCCCAACCTGTCCTCCGACAAGAAGCTCTATCACCTGCAGGCCGGGGTCGGTCACTATGGCGTCTTCAACGGGTCTCGCTTCAGGACTCAGATCGCTCCTCGAATCGTTGAATTCATTGAGAATCACAACCGAGAACCAGCGAGGGCGAAGCCGTCAAGGGCTTGAAGGTGTTCTTGATACGTTCTTAGGAGCGGCAAACGGCTGCGCTGACAGAATCAGCGTGACAGGGCAGATTGCGGATATGAAATCCGCCCTGTTCCGCCGCGTTCCTGCGGACCCGCCGCATCTCAAAGTTCTTCATGGGGGCCAATCCTTCAAGGTGGCCCTCAAACGCCGTCCCACGGCCAAACGGATCACCCTGCGCGTCTCCAACGCCACCGGCGAGGTCGTGCTCTCGATCCCTGAGCGCACCGATGTGGGGCTTGCCCAGAAATTCGCCGACAGCCACAGCCAGTGGATCGCCACAAGGCTCGCCCGGGTGCCGGAGCAGGTGCCGTTCGAGCCCGGCGCCCTCGTTCCCTTACGCGGCGTGCCCCACCGCATCGTCCATTGGTCGAGCGTGCGCGGCGTGACCCAGGCGGGCCGCGGCAGCACCGGCGAGCCGATCATCGCGGTGGCGGGCGAGACCGCCCATGTGGCCCGCCGGGTGCGCGATTTCCTGGAGGCGGAAGCCAAGCGCGATTTTGCCGTCGCCGTGAAGAAGCACACGGCCCAGCTCGGCGTTCCGGCCAAGCGCATCACCGTGCGCGACACCAAGAGCCGCTGGGGCTCCTGCTCGGCCAACGGCGCGCTCAACTTCTCCTGGCGGCTGATCATGGCCCCGCCCTTCGTGCTGGATTATCTCGCCGCCCACGAGGTGGCGCACCTGCGCGAGCTCAACCATTCCAGCCGCTTCTGGAAGATCACGCACCAGCTCTGCCCCCGCACCGACGAGGCGGAGGCCTGGCTGAAAACCTACGGCAGCGCCCTGCATCGCATCGGGTGAGGGCTGCTCGCAGCATGCTGGGGAGCCCTCCTGGCCCATAGGCCCGAGAGGCCTGCCCGACCTGCTCTTCGCTGCCGCGGTGAGCCCTCCTCCCCACAAGGGGGAGGGAATAGCGCTCCATTCTGCTCGCTATCCCGGCTCTGCGTTGCGCAGTCCCGAGATGACACCTGCTGCGTCATCCCCGGCAGTCCGCAAGGACTGGGAAGGGGATCCACCCGCAGGCTCATCCCTATGGCTTCCCTGCCCCTGCGATGGCTGCGCCATCTCCGGCCGGGAATGACACCCATGCGTTAGCGCGCGTCCGCACTCCCGAAGCCATAAAAACGTGACAGGCGCGCCGTTTCAGCCTACTCCCGACCTGTCCTGTCACTGACGAACCCATCTCATGCTCAAACCCGAAACGCTGGCCCTCACCGTCGTCCTGGCGCTGCTCACCGCGCTCGGGCCCCTCTCGACGGACATGTACCTGCCGTCGCTGCCTGCCATCGCGGCAGGGCTCGGGGCGACAACGGGTCAGACGCAGCTCACCCTGTCGGCGTTTCTGCTCGGGTTTGCGGCCGGGCAATTCTTCTATGGGCCGATCTCCGACCGGGTCGGGCGCAAGCCCGTGCTGCTGTTCGGGCTCGGGCTCTTCACCGTTGCCAGCCTCATCTGCGCATTGGCTCCCAACATCGAGACCTTGATCGCGGCCCGGTTCCTCCAGGCGCTCGGAGCCTCCGGTCCCATCGTGCTCGGGCGCGCCATCGTGCGCGACTTCTACGAGGGACCGCGGGCCGGCCGCGAGCTGTCGCGCATGGGCACGATCATGGGCGTGGTGCCGGCCGCAGCCCCGATCCTCGGCGGCATCATCGAGCGGTTCACGGGCTGGCGGGTGACCTTCGGGTTCATGATCCTGTTCGGCGTGGCGCTGGCGGTCACGATCCTGTTGCGCATGCCGGAGAGCATTCGCCAAAAATCCGATACGCCGATCTCCTTCCTGTCGATTATTCGCGGGTTCAGGCTGCTGCTGGCGCATACGGGCTACCGCACCTATGTGGGCCTTTCCATGCTCACCTATGGCGGGCTGTTCGCCTTCATCTCCGGCTCGTCCTTCGTGCTGCAGAACATCTACGGCCTCGACGAGCTGTCCTTCTCCTTTTCCTTCGCGTTCATGGTGATCGGCTTCATCGGCGGCACCTATCTGGCGCAGCATCTGGTGGGCCGGCGCGGGCTCGACGGCACCATCAAGCTCGGCGTCACGAGCCTTGCGGTCGGCGGCATCACCATGCTGGTCCTGGTGCTGGCGGGCGTTCCGTCGTCCTTCGCCGTCACCGGGCCGATGGCGATCTATGCGCTCGGCGTCGGGCTCACCATGCCGCAATCCATGGCGTCTGCCCTGATGCCGTTTCCGGATCGGGCCGGGGCCGCCTCGTCGCTGCTCGGGATCTGCCAGATGACGTTTGCCGCCATCTTAGGCATCCTGCTGGGCCGAAACCTCGACGTCTCCGCGGTTCCCCTGCCCGCCACCATCGCCGCCACGGGCGTGCTGGCGCTGGTCCTCTTCCTGGCGACGGGACGAGCCAGGGGCAAGGCCGCCCAGCCCTAGGCGCTCATGGGCAGCCCGGCGAGAACGTCGGTGGCCTTGTGGTCGTCCGACACGCCATCGATGAAGAACGTGTCGCCCTTCGAGTTCCCGGTGCGCAGGGGCAGGATCCGCCGGTAGGCCGGGGATGCGTACCAGGCGCGGGCCCGATCCCCATCCGGGAAGGCGATCACGATCAGGTCCCCCTGCCATGTTCCCTCCAGCACCTCCACGGGGCCGCCATGGATCAGGAACCGGCCGCCGAAAGGCGCCAGGGTCTCGTCGATGCGCCGCAGGTACTCGACGATAGCAGGACCCACATGGACGTCCTGCAGATGGGCAACGGCGTAGGCTGGCATGGTGCGCTCCTTCTCGGTTGATGGAGCGAGCATGCCGGCATCGGGGAGCGCTGGCGATTACGTGCGGGGTAATGTTTTGCGGGTTTGTCTAACCGCCAACAGTGCAGGAAGAGCCGTGAAGCTGATCGCCCTCTGCTGAGGCGTCGCGGTTATGGATCCCCGCCTTCGCGGGGATGACAACGGGGAAATGGTGCTCGCCCCGGAATGACGAGGGCGAGGCTTAAAGCCCGAACAGCTTCTCGAAGAAGTTCTTCTCGCGGCTGGCGGCGCGGCGCGGCTGGGGGGCGGGCGCGACCCAGCTGCCTTCGCCGGCGCTGGCATAGCGCGGATCGCCGCCCGCACCGGCCACCGGCGTCTCGGACGGGGTGCGGAAGCGCTCGCTGCCGGGCAGCGCCACGGGCTGCTGGTCCTTCAGGGCCGTCTTCATGAAGTTGTGCCAGACCTCTGTGGGCAGGTTGCCGCCGGTGACGCGCTTGGTGAGCGCGCCGTCGTCGTTGCCGAGCCAGACGCCGGCCACGAGGTTGCCGGTGAAGCCCACGAACCACGCATCCTTGTAGTCGTCGGTGGTGCCCGTCTTGCCGGCCATGGGCCAGCCGGGCACCTGCGCCTTCTGCGCCGTGCCGATGGCGAAGGTGTTGTGCATCATGTCGTTCATCTGAGCCACCACGCCCGGGTCGATGACGCGACCCAAGCCGCCGGAAGCCGGGCGCTTGTAGACCAGCTTGCCGTCCGTGGTCTTCACCTGGGAGATCACGTAGGGCACCACGCCGATGCCGCCGTTGGCGAAGGCCGCATAGGCGCTCACCAGTTCGAGCGGCGTCACCTCGGAGGTGCCCAGCGCCAGCGAGCCGTTGGCCTGAAGCGGCGAGGAAATGCCGAGCCGCTGCGCCGTCTGCACCACGGCTTTCGGCCCCACCTCCATGTTGAGCTTGACCGCGATGGTGTTGAGCGAGAGCGCCAGCGCATCGCGTAAGGTGATGGGTCCGCGATATTTGCGGTCGTAGTTCTTGGGAGCCCAGCCCTTGTAGGCGACGGGAGCGTCCTCCATCACCATGTCGGGCGTGTAGCCGTGCTCCATGGCGGCGAGATACACGAAGGGCTTGAAGGACGAGCCCGGCTGCCGGCGGGCGGCGGTCGCCCGGTTGAACTGGCTCGCCTCGTAATTGCGCCCGCCCACCAGGGCTTTGACGGCGCCGTCGGGCTGCAGGGCCACGAAAGCGCCCTGGCTCACGTTGAACTTCTGGCCCTTGGCGTTGAGCTCGTCCACGAGAACGCGCTCGGCCGTCGCCTGCATGGCCGGCTCGATGGTGGTCGAGACCACGATGTCGGACTCGACGGTGCCGACGAAATCGTCGAGCACGTCCATGACGTAATCGGCCGCGTAGTTGGCCGATCCCGCGCCGTTGGGGCGCACAGGCTCGGCCGGGGTGCCGAGCGCCGTCTTGGTCATGCCCGGCGTGATGAAGCCGAGCTCGTTCATGGCGGCGATCACGAGCTCCGCGCGGGCCTGGGCCCGCTCCGGGTTGCGGTTGGGCGCAAGGCGCGACGGAGACTGTACGAGCCCTGCCAGCACGGCGGCTTCCGCGAGCGACACGTTGCGGGCGGACTTGCCGTAATAGCGCTGGGCTGCGGCCTCGACCCCATAGGCGCCGGCGCCGAAATAGACCCGGTTGAGATAGAGCTCGAGGATCTGGTCCTTCGAGTAGTTGCGCTCGAGCCAGAGCGCCAGGATCGCCTCCTGGATCTTGCGCGAGGCGGTGCGCTCCTGGGTCAGGAAGAGGTTCTTGGCGAGCTGCTGCGTGAGGGTCGAACCGCCCTGCAGGCCGCCCTTGTGAGCGAGATTCCGGTAGACCGCGCGGCCGATGCCGATGGGATCGATGCCGAAATGGTCGTAGAAGCGCCGGTCCTCGATGGCCACGAAGGCCTTGGGCAGGTAGGGCGGCAGCTCTTTCAAGATGACCGTTCGCCCGCCGGTCTCGCCGCGGTTGGCGAGCAGCGAGCCGTCGCTGGCCATGATGGCGATGTTGGGCGGCCTTTTCGGCACCGTGAGCTGGTCGATGGGGGGCAGCTGCGAGGCGTAATAGGCCACGATGCCGCCGACGCCGATCACGCCCCAGAGGCAGAGCACCAGTCCGGCATAGATCAGCTTGCTGAACAGGGAGCGGCCGCTCTTGCGCTTGGCTTTCTTGAGGCGCGGGGGCTTGCCGCCGTTTCGAGAAGCCTGCCTGCGCGCCATCGTTCCCCCTGCCCGGTCATTGGGCGAGAGGCGAAAATCCAGCTCCGCCGCTTCCGCAGCGGGCGCATCGAAAACCGGCTCGCGCCGGTCACGTCCGTTCGCCACGTCCCATAACCCCGCATTTATACGGCCGGTAAGGTCCGGCCTTTCATGCTCTGAGGCACCCTAATTGTGGCAGTTTAAGGGGCAGTTAACAGGGATTAACGCCTCGCGCACGGAACTGCCGAGTCCGGGCTGCGTTCTTGAGCCTTATGAGCGCTTACATCGTCGTGCTGGCCGGATTCGGGATCGTCGTCCTGCTCACCGCCTGGCTTCCCATGGTTCTGAAGGAACTGCCCCTGTCCCTGCCGATCTTCTGCGTGGGCCTGGGCGCGCTCATCTTCGCCTTTCCTCAGATTCCGGGCGTGATGCCTCACCCCAACGAGGAACTTGCCCTCGTCGAGCGCCTCTCCGAGTTCGTGGTGATCATCTCGCTCATGGGCGCAGGCCTCAAGATCGACCGGCCCTTCGGCTGGAAGCGGTGGCGGCTCACCTGGCGGCTGCTGGGCATCTCCATGCCCCTGACGATCCTGGCCCTCGCCTGGCTCGGCCAAACCATGCTGGGCCTGAGCCTCGCCGCGGCCGTGCTGCTGGCGGCAGCACTTGCGCCCACGGACCCGGTGCTTGCCAGCGACATCCAGGTCGGGCCGCCGGGGGACCGGGAGGAGGACGAGGTGCGCTTCACCCTCACCTCGGAAGCCGGCCTCAACGACGGCCTCGCCTTCCCGTTCGTTCTTCTCGCCATCGCCTTCGCCCATGAGATCAGCGCGACCAGCGTGGCGGAATGGTTCGTCTATGCGGTCATCTGGAAGATCGCGGCCGGCGTCGGCATGGGATACGTGATCGGGCGGGCGCTCGGCTGGCTGACCTTTCACCTGCCGAACCGCGCCAAGCTCTCGCGCACCGGCGCCGGCTTCGTAGCGGTGGGCATCACCTGCGTTGCCTATGGATTGACCGAAATGGTCCGGGGCTATGGGTTCCTCGCCGTTTTCGTGGCAGCGCTGGCCCTGCGCGCCACGGAGCCGGAGCATGACTATCACAACAAGCTGCACGATTTCGCCGAAGAGCTGGAGCGGCTTTTGATGATGGTGCTGCTCGTTCTGCTCGGCGGCGCCATGACAGGCGGAAACCTGTTCAGCACATTGACCTGGCAGGCCGCCGCTTTCGGCCTTCTGGCCCTGTTCGTGGTGCGGCCGCTTGCCGGCTGGATCGGGCTCATCGGCACCGATCCTCCCCCCGGCGAGAGAGCAGCGATCAGCTTCTTCGGCATCCGGGGCCTCGGCTCGATCTATTACCTCGCCTATGCCCTGAACCACGCCAAGTTCGACAACGCGAACCTGCTCTGGAGCACGGCCGGGTTCATCATCCTGGTGTCCATCGTCCTGCACGGCATCACGGTGACGCCGGCCATGCGCCGGCTCGACCACCGGCGGCGGCTCGCCATGAGAGCTGCAAGATAACATAGATCAGTGACAGACGTTCACATTTGTGAAACAGTAGACGTATCGTTGGCAACCGATGCAGGCGCCCACGGCTGAGAGATGAGAGTGCTCCCGCCTATGACATAGGGGTCCTCGATCTTGACCTTAGTTCTCCATCCCACCGACAATCCGCTCATCCGCAAGCTGGAGAGCATTTTTGTGCTCACCGATGAGGAGCGGCAGGCCCTCGAAAACCTGCCGATGCAGATTGCAGTCATCAAGGACGATCAGGACATCGTGCGCGAGGGCGACAGCCCCTCACGGTCGTGCCTGATCCTCAGCGGCTTTGCGTGCACCTACAAGCTGACGGGAGAGGGCAGGCGCCAGATCGTGTCCTTCAACATCCCCGGCGACATTCCCGACCTGCAGAGCCTGCACCTGAAGGTGCTCGACAACGGCATCGGCACCCTCAGCCCGTGCCGGGTGGGTTTCATCCCGCACGAGGCTCTGCGCGATCTCTGTGCGCGCTATCCGCGGATTGCGAGTGGACTTTGGCGCGAAACCCTGATCGACGCGGCGATCTTCCGCGAGTGGATGACCAGCATCGGACGGCGCGAGGCCTATATCCGGATCGCCCACCTCCTGTGCGAGCTTCTGGTCCGCTTGAGGGTCGTTGGTCTTGCGGAGAACCACACCTGCGAATTGCCGATCACGCAGGCTGAATTCAGCGATGCGCTCGGCCTCACCACGGTGCATGTCAACCGCATCCTTCAGGAGTTGCGGGCCGATGGCCTCATCCAGTCCAAGGGAACACGATTGACCGTCCCCGATTGGAACAAGCTGATGGAAGCCGGTGAGTTCGACCCCCGCTACCTTCATCTCGTGCAGGAGGATGCTGCGGCATGAGCCTGACGTTTCAGCCTGTGCGCGTTGCAACAGGCATCGACGAGGAAGGGGTCCTGGTCTTCGACGAGGAGCGGCGGCTTCTGGCGGTGCTGACCCGGCTCTCCAGCGAGAACGAGGTGGCTCCCGGACAGTGGTTCCTGGAGACGGGCTTCGGCCCCCTGGAAGGACGGACCCAGCCCACTTTCTCCGATCTGGAAGCCGCCCAGGAGTGGATCAGACAGCGGATCGTCTAATCGGCCGTTGTCGGATCGATCATGGCCCGAACTCGCGAAACGCTGTCTGCCGGAAATCCGCCCCGCTGCGCATGCTCGCGGATGATCTCCTCGTTCGGGGCGCGGTAGACGCAGTAGATCTTGTCGTCCGTAACGTAGCTGTGAACCCATTGGATCTCGGGGCCAAGCTCACGCAGGACGTTGCATGAGGTCTGCGAGGCTCCCTTCAGGTCCTCAGGCGACACCCCGCCGATTCCCGGCATGTTTCGCTCGATGACGAATTGCGGCATGACCTTTTCGCCGGTTCTCCCGACGCCTCCTGTGGGCAGGCCGGATCAGCTCCGGCTGCACTCAAGGTCTGCCCTTGCGGCACCGCTGGCAACTCCCCCAAACGGATAGCCAAGGTCCTCTCGGCTGCGGGCGATTACTCCGCCGCCAGCGGCAGCTCGCCCGTCTCCAGGTCGGCTTGGGCGAGATCGCGGATGCGGCGCAGGTCGTTGAGGAATGCCTCAAAGGCCTCCCGCTTCGTCGCCTCATCGGGCAGGCGCAGCAGATAGGAGGGATGCACGGTGATGTAGCCCTCGTAAGCTCCGAATTGCGCCCGACCACGCGAGCGGGTGATCGGCGTCGCCTTGCCCGAGAGCGCCAGCACGGCCGTGGCGCCGAGCGCCACCACGAGCTTGGGCCTCACCAGCTCCAGCTCTTTCATGAGCCAGGGCCGGTAATGCTTCACCTCGCCGGCCGTCGGCTTGGCGTGGATGCGCCGGTGGCCGCGCTGATCGAATTTGAAATGCTTCACCGCGTTGGTGAGATAGGCCTGTTCGCGGTCGATCCCCGCTTCCTGCATCGCCTTGGTCAGGAGCTTGCCGGCAGGCCCCACGAAGGGCCGCCCCTGCAGGTCCTCCTGATCGCCCGGCTGCTCGCCCACGAACATGATCTGCGCATGCAGAGGGCCTTCGCCGAACACCGCC
>JALYFY010000038.1 GCA_030777385.1 Pseudomonadota bacterium
TCCGCGGATTGCGCAGAATGTCGCCCTTGCAGAGCTGGAAAGCCGCTACCCGAGACTTCGCAATCGCCTGGGTCGTGACGCCTGCACGGAAGAGGCCATGCGCCACAACCCCGATGTGCTTCTCTTCAACCGTTCGGTCAGATCCCATCCTTAAGCTGGCTTGCGTGCACTGAGGGCATCGCAGGATCCCCGCCTTGGCATGGCGCGGGGCTGGAAACCAAGCGGCGAGGGGCTAGTTCATGCCTTGCCGGCCGCGCGCTCGCGGCGTCTTTTGCCCCAAGAACCGGAGATCCTCCATGCAGCAGCGTCAGCTTGGTCAACTGCAAGTGTCCGCCCTTGGCCTCGGCTGCATGGGCATGTCGGAGTTCTACGGCACCCGCGACGAGGGCGAGGCCATCGCCACGATCCACCGGGCGATCGAGCTCGGCGTCACCTTTCTCGATACCGCCGACATGTACGGCGTCGGACGCAACGAGGAGCTCGTCGGCCGTGCCATTGCGGACCGGCGCGACCGGGTGGTGCTGGCCACCAAGTTCGGCAACGTGCGGGGGCCGAACGGGGAGCGTCTCGGCATCAGCGGCAAGCCGGATTATGTGCGCCAGGCCTGCGAGGCGAGCCTGAAGCGGCTCAAGCTCGATCACATCGATCTCTACTACCAGCACCGGGTCGATCCCGACACGCCCATCGAGGATACGGTGGGCGCGATGGCCGATCTCGTGCGCGAGGGCAAGGTGCGCTATCTCGGCCTCTCGGAAGCAGGACCGCAGACCATCCGCCGCGCTCACGCGGTTCATCCCATCACGGCGCTTCAGACGGAGTATTCCCTCTGGAGCCGCGATCCGGAGGATGAGCTTCTGCCCACTGTGCGCGAACTCGGCATCGGCTTCGTGCCATACTCACCGCTCGGACGCGGATTCCTCACAGGGCAGATCAAGAGCATCGACGATCTCGAGCCGGACGATTTCCGCCGCAGCTCGCCGCGCTTCCAGGGCGAGAACTTCCAGAAGAATCTCGACCTCGTGCGCGAGATCGAAGCCATGGCCGGGGAGAAGGGCTGCACGGCCTCGCAGCTTGCGCTGGCCTGGGTGCTGGCGCAGGGCAACGACATCGTGCCGATCCCCGGCACCAAGCGCCGCCGCTACCTGGAAGAAAACGTCGGCGCCCTCGACATGACGCTTAACGCCGAAGACCTGGAGCGCATCGACCGCATCATCCCCCCGGGAGCGGCCGCCGGCACGCGCTACCCGGAGCCGGGCATGAGGATGCTGGGGCTGTAGAGCAGCGGATGACTCCCTGTGTCATCCCCGGCGAGCGTTAACGAGGGAAGGGGATCCACGATCAAGCGCTGCGCTATTGATCCCTTTCTAGCACTTCATGCGCTGGGGATGACACGGGAAGGTCGAGCAGCCATTCCCTAGAGCATCGGATGGAGCCCAAATCACGAATCTACTTTAGGGGCCGTTGCGCTAAGCCGCCGACGAAGCCTCAGTCGGCATGGACTCCATCGCTCCCGCCTCGTCGATGCGCCGTACCAGGTCGTCCACTTCCTCTTCGGTCTGGTAGATGCCGAAGCCCAGGCGCAGGCGGTGGCCGCGCACGTCGGTCGTTACCCGCAGCTGCTTCAGGTCGCGGTGGATGGCCTGCGCCTGCGGGGTCTCGAAAGTGAGGAAGTTGCCGCGCCGCGTCTCATCCGCCGGCACCACCAGCGATGCCTGCTCGAACAATGCGGAACCTGAGATGCGCCGCAGGAAATGCTGCTGCAGCGCCTTTGCGTGGGCGTGGATGATGCCCGGCGTGATGCCCTCCTCCGCAAGCCAGCGCATCACCGCGTTGAAGCGGTAGAGGCCCGACGGGTCGAAGGTCGCGCCCATGAAGCGCCAGCCATCCTGGCTGTAGCCCACCTGTCCGCTCTGCGCGTTGGTGAGGTTGCCGAAGGCGGCGTACCAGCCGGTGTCGCGCGGGCGCGGGCCCCAGCCGGGCGGGCAATGCATGAAGCACGCGCCTTCACCCGCCATGGCGTATTTGTAGCCGCCCGCGATGTAGAACACGCGCTCCGCGATGCCGCTCAGATCCGTGGGCCGCGCCATGAAGCCGTGATAGCCGTCGATCACGATCATGGCCCCGTCGCTGGCGCATTCCGCAACCCTGCGCCCGTCCGGCGCGAAGCCCGAGTTGAAGAACACCTGGCTGACGAAGACGAGATCGTAGCCCTGCCGCGCCGCGGAGAAGAAGCGGTCCTCGAAGGTCGTGAAGGGCTCGACCGGCACGCGCGTGACCGCCACGATGCCGTCTTCCTCGAGGCGCGCGATCTGGCGCGTGAAGGAGTGGAACTCGCCGTCCGAGGTGAGAATGCGCAGGGGGCGGTTCGCGGGGAAGCACGACAGGATGCGCTTGAGCAATTCATGCGTGTTGGGCGCAACCGCGATGGTGGACGGGTCCGGCAGGCCGAGATGCTCCGCCGCATGCCCGCGGAACTCGTCGAGCACGGGCCCGAGGATATGCTCCCACTTGTCGTCCATCAGGCGGGCCGCATCGTCCCAGGCCTGCAGTTGCGCCTCGCGGGTCACGTCGGGCCAGGGGTGGTGGCTGTGGGCTGCGAAATGCAGGCGGTCCGGCTCGGTGTTGAGGAAGCGGGAGAATTGGGAACGCAGATCAAGCATGATGAGCCTACCTGATTAGATCTTGCCGCGCACGGACCAGAGCTCGGGGAAGAAGTACTTTTCCAGCGCCTTGCGCAGGTAGCTCACGCCGGTGCTGCCGCCCGTGCCGCTGCGCATGCCGATGATGCGCTCCACGGTCTTCATGTGCCTGAAGCGCCATTGCTGGAACGCGTCCTCCAGATCCACCAGCTCCTCGGCGAGTTCGTAGAGGTCGAAATGCTCGCCGGAATGACGGTAGATCTCCTCCCACACGGCCTCGACGCCGGGATGCGCCGCATAGGGCTGCGTCACGTCCCGGTCGAGCACGTCCGCCGGCACGGCGTATCCGCGCCGGGCCAGCAGGTGCAGGGCCTCGTCATAAAGGCTTGGCGCCCGGTAGGCCGCATCGAGCTGCTCCGCGAGATCGCTCCGGTGCCGGTGCGGCGCCATCTTGCCTGCGTCCTTCGCCCCGAGCTTGAACTCCACGAGCCGGTACTGCCAGGACTGGAAGCCTGAGGATTTGCCGAGCGCGGGGCGAAAGCTCAGGTAGTCGGACGGGGTCATGGTGGAGAGCACCGTCCAGGCCTGGATCAGCTGTTCCTGGATGCGGTTGATGCGGGCGGTGCACTTGAAGGCGGGCTGCAGCTCGTCCGCGCGGATATGGGCCAGCGCCGTGTCGAGCTCCCGGTTCAACAGCTTCAGCCACAGCTCCATCACCTGATGGATCGTGATGAAGAGCAGCTCGTCGTGCTCGGCCGTGAGAGGGGATTGGGCGGAGAGGAGGGTGTCGAGCCGGAGGTAGTCTCCATAGCTCATGCCGTCGGAAAAATCGGTGTGAATCCCGTCTGTCGCAGCCGACAAATCTCTCTCCCTGTCTGCTTCCGCTTCTGGCGCGGATTATGAGGTTCCCTTCTGGGACTTCAACGAAAGTAGGACATCGGGTGGAACTTGTCACGCGGGGGCTCTGGAATTGGCATTCCTACCCTGACGGAGTAGGTTGCCGGCCCACAAGATTCCACGATTGGAGACACCTTCGCATGACCGACACTCTTCCCGACCGCCTGTCCTCGAACCCGAACAGCCCCTATTTCAACGAGGAGCTGATCGCCAAGGGCGTGGGCATCCGCTTCAATGGGGCCGAGAAGACCAATGTGGACGAATATTGCGTCAGCGAGGGCTGGGTGCGCGTGACCGCCGGAAATGCCAAGGACCGCTACGGCAACCCCATGACCATCAAGCTCAAGGGCAAGGTCGAGCCCTACTTGCACGCCAAGGACTAAGGCTTTCCGCAAACAAGGCCCGACCCTGACGCTTGGTCAGGGCTGGACGCGTGGCCCATCGCGTCCCAAAATCTGAATCAAGCTTGTCGGTTGGAGCCCTCGTGCTCGAGAAAGGCTTGTCCTGGATGGCCCTTGGTTGCGGACGGATCGTATTCGGGGTGGCGGCCTGGCTCCTTGCCGGGCCGGCGCTGGCCCACAGCTGGTACCCCGCCTGGTGCTGCGACGATCACGATTGCCGTGAGCTCATCGAGGCCAAGGGCGAGACGGTGACGGAGACCGCGGAGGGATGGCGGCTGTGGGACGGGCGCCTCATCGGCCGCGAGCATGCCAAGATGTCCCCGGATGCGAAGTTCCACCTCTGCGAGGAGCCGAGAACCCGGGCCATCATCTGCTTCTTCGCCCCCCAGGGCGCCTCCTGAGGGGAAAGCGATCCTAGAAGGCCGGAACGCAAAAAAAAGCGCCCGCTTTTCAGAGGGCGCTCCAAGGTCCGACCCGTAGGGGCAAATAACAAGGTCGAGAGCCTCTCTATTCATATAGTAATCTGTCTAAAATGTGTCGATTCAACAGATTGAATGTGCGTGTCAAGAGAAGATGTGCGCCAATCTGACGCTGCATTTGGTTTATTTGTAAACGATTTCACTTGATGAGCGGTAACGAATGTTTTATGCAACGTTAACCGTAGGGGCAAAATACGGTTCTTGGGGCCGCGAACACAGTCATAAATGACTGGGCGCGGCCCTTTTTCTTATCGCGTGAGAATGCTGTTCTACAGTCGAGCTTATTTTCCAAGCATTGGCTGACTTGCGCATCCGCTTCAAGCTGGATGCGACCGCGCGATCTCCATCGCCCCGCCGGTCTCGTACTTGAAGATACCTTAGGGTCCTATTCTAAGGTAAGGCGGCAGGGACTTGAGATGACAATGGGCCAGGCCCGGATGGTTCCTGCTCCGGTTTCAGGGTTGATCGCGGTATCGCGATACCAGAGTTCCGCCTTCTAAGTATTTCCCGCTATTGATCGGCCTGTCGAGGCGCAGTACTCCGCATCCATCCGTGGGGGCAAAACACGGTTTAG
>JALYFY010000039.1 GCA_030777385.1 Pseudomonadota bacterium
ACCTTCTGGGGCTGATCGCCTGACAGATGGAACTGTCGCACGAGAGCGTCCATGGCCGCGCTGGTCTGGGCTTGGCGCATCAGGTCGAACCAGTTGAACATCGCGGCCTCCTTTGCCTGCTGGGTCACAGGGCCGGAACAGCTTGCCTCTCCAAGCGCCGGATTGTCCAGAACGCAGTGATCACGGCTGCAATGCCAAACACCACGGACCCTGCTCCGATCCCGATCAACGCGCCTTCGGGGCCGGCGATCCGGGCCCCGAAATACGCGAAGGGGATCATGCCGAGCGTCGCCCGGCCCCAGTTGAAGAATGTGGACAGGAGCGGATAGCCAAGGTTGTTGAACGAGGCGTTCGCCACGAAGACGAGGCTGATGAAGAACCAGATGAAGCCGCTGAGCTGGCAGAAGAACTGCACGAGGTCGGCCGTGAGCGGCGGCGCATTGAAGGCTTGGGTGAGGGGAACCCGCACGAGGAACAAGGCCAGCCACACGCAGCCGACATAGACGACCGTGAAGGTCAGGGCATCCTTGAGCGTCTGCTTCATGCGATCATAACGCTGCGCACCCCAGTTCTGCCCCAGCACCGGGCCAATCGCTCCTGCAAGAGCAAAGACGCCCGCAAAGGCAACCGGCGTCACCCTGTCGATGATGGCCGATGCCGCGATGGCCTGGTCCCCGAACTGCGCGATGACACCTGTGAAAAAGGCGTTGGAGACGGGTGCTGCGATGTTGGTCAGGATCGCCGGTATGGCGATGGCGAAGAATGGCCGCGCATCGGCAAGGATCGCCTTCAACTTTGGCACGACAAGGAGGTTGTGGGCGCGCGTCAAATACCTGAAGCACACATAGACATACACAACGCGAGCGATGTTGATGGCGATAGCCGCGCCGTTGGCTTTCAGGCCGAAACCGAAGATCAGGATGGGATCGAGGACGACCGTGACGGCGGCAACCGACAGGGTCGCATACATGCTGCGCTTGGCATCGCCGGCCGCGCGCAGCACCGTCGAGAATCCCATGCCGAACGCCATGAGAACGTTCGTCGGCAAGGCGATCCAGAGAAAGTTGCGTGCAATCTCGAAGGTTTGCTCGCTTGCTCCCATGGCGTTCAGAATGAACGGGAGAAGCGGCAGGAGGATCAGGCTGACAACAGCCGCGACAGCAGCCATGAGAATGCTGCCCGACGTTGCCAGGCGGCGCGCATCCTCCGGCCTTCGTGCGCCGAGCGCACGGGAAACCAGCGCGCCGATGGGGATCATCAGGCCCACATTGATGGAGACCGTAAAGAACATCACGACCGTGGCGAGACCGACGCCTGCAGTCAGGCTGGGATCGTTCAGCCAGGAGATGTAGAGAAGGGAGACGAGATCGACGATGAAGATGGCAACGAGGCCGGCAGCGCCCGTTCCCGTCATCACCAGAACATGGCGCATGGTGGAGCCTGCAACGAAGCGTGGCGCCTCGGACTTCTGGTCAGCGTCAGCAGCCGAGGGGCTGGCATCCATCACAGAACCTCTTCACCAAGAATGTCGCGCGTTTCGGGGCTGAGAGCCTTGGCCTTGCCGGTGGGGGCCTTGAGAGGCTCGGGAGTAATCCTTGCTCCGACCACAAGTTCCGCGCCACCCATGGTTCCAACCTCCTTCTGCAGGACGAGGCGGGCGATGTCGCGCTTGCGCACATCGTTTGCCGTGGCGGCTGCGGTTTCCGGATCGGTTCCGAGATCCTCGAGAGCCGCCCGCCCGAAGACAATGGCGGATTCGAACACCTCGCGGATCTGATAGTCTACATCGTGCTTCATGAGTTCCACCGCATGAATGCGATCGAAGGCGCGCACGAAGCTGCGGGCGTTCTTGAAGTTCTCATGGATGATCTCGATGATCTTCATCATCGCTTCCTGGTCGTCGATGCAGATGCAGATCATCTCGGCCTTCTCGGCGCCGGCCGCGCGCAGCACGTCGAGCCGCGTCCCGTCGCCGTAGTACACCTTGAGGCCGAAGCGTCCCGCATCGCGAATGCGCGCGACGTCATTATCGATCACGGTGGCGTCGATGCCCTGCGCCAGAAGCACCTGGTTCACGATCTGCCCGAAGCGGCCGAAGCCGATCACGAGAACACGGCTCTCAAGCTCCCCCTCATGTCCGGGAACCGCATGCGGATCCGGCTCTTCCTCAGCCTCATGATGGCGGCTGAGAACCTTCTCGACCACTGTCGACAGAATGGGTCCGAGCAGCATGGTGATGGCAGCCAACGCCGTCACCGGCTGTGCCTCGGCAGGGGTCATGAGCCCAAGCCCCGTTGCAACGGGGAGCAGCACGAAGGCGAACTCGCCGGCCGTACACAGGATCGTCCCCGACCTCAAACCGTCGCGCCAGCTGGAGCCGAACAGGCGGGACAGGACGGTAATGAGAAGGGTTTTGCCCAGGAGGACGACGGGTGCGGCCAGCGCCAGCAGGATCCATTGCTCCCGAACGAGGGCAAGGTCGATGGACATGCCCACGCTCATGAAGAAGAGGCCGAGCAGCATGCCGCGGAAGGGCTCGATATCGGCCTCCAGCTGATGCCGGAAGTTCGATTCGGCCAGCAGCAGGCCCGCGAGGAACGCGCCCATGGCCATGGAAAGCCCGACCTCCTGCATCAGCAGGGCGGCACCGAGCACGACGAGGAGCGCGGATGCGGTCATCACCTCGCGGGCGCCGCTTCGGGCAAGCACCCGGAAGAAGGGGTTCAGCCCATAGCGGCCGACCAGAACGACGGCGGCTACGGCCGCAAGCGTCTCTCCAACCGTCAGGAGACGATCCGTCAGGGAGCTTTGCTCCGCTGCGGCGCCGGAGGCCAGGAGCGGCAGGATGGCCAGAAGGGGGACGACAGACAGGTCTTGAAACAGCAGGATCGCAAAGGAGCGCTGGCCATAAGGGGTCGGCAGGTCGTTTCTCTCCCCCAGCATCTGAAGGGCGATGGCTGTGGCCGAGAGTGCAACCGCGACACCGGTGACGAAGGATGCCTTGGGCGAGAAGCCGATGTAGAGCGCCGCGCCTCCGAGGCAGACTGTGGTCAAGGCCAGCTGTGCGAGCCCCAAGCCGAAGATGTCCCGCTTCATCGACCACAGATGGGACAGCTTGAGCTCAAGCCCGATGATGAAGAGCAGGAGCACCACCCCGAGCTCTGCGACGGTCGCGATGGTCTGCGGATCCTCCACCAGGCTCAGGCCCGAGGGGCCGATGGCAACGCCTGCGGCGAGGTAGCCGAGAACGGCGCTTAGGCCCAGGAGCCGGAATACGGGCACGGCCACCACCGCCGCCCCGCAGAAGGTCAGGATGGGTGGAAGAAAGCTGACGTGGGACGCTGTGGATGCCATGTGTGATCAGGGGGTGAAAGCTGCTTTGCCTTTCTAGGGATTCTCAGGGCTAAGCGCGTGCGTTTCTTGATGCGGGATGGTTGGGCTCGTGTGTCGTCGCACAACCTCGCCGTCATCCCGGGGCTTGTCCCCGGGGATCCACGTCTTCGCGCTCCTGTGGTTCTAAAG
>JALYFY010000040.1 GCA_030777385.1 Pseudomonadota bacterium
TCGGCGATCTCCCGCGTGAAGGCAAGAGCATCCGCCCAAAGGGCCTTCGGCTTGAGGGGCACCACCACATGCAGGCCCTTGCCGCCAGTGGTTTTCACGAAGCTCTCCAGGCCCAGCGCCTGCAGGCGCTCGCGAACGGCAAGCGCTCCTTCGATGACGCGGGGCCACTCGACCCCTTCGCCGGGGTCGAAATCGAAGATGAGACGATCCGGGCGCTCCAGATCGGCCAGGGTCGCGCCCCAGACATGCATCTCCAGAACGCCCGATTGCACGAGGGCGACAACACCCTGGATGTCGCGAACCGTCAGCACCTCCTGCTCGCCCGTTCCGTCGCTCACCATGCTTCGTTGAATGAATGAGCTCATGCCTGCCCAGGAATGGCGCTGGACGAAGCACTTCTTCTGCGCTCCCGCAGGGCAGCGCATCAGGGTGAGGGGGCGGTTCACCAGATGGGGCAGCAGCCAATCGGCAATGCCGGCATAAAACTCCGCCAGCTCCTGCTTGGTGACGCCTTGATCCTCCCACAGCACGCGGTCCGGATGGGTGAGGGGAACGCCCGCCACTTCGATCCCGCCGGCCTTCTCCTTCTTGCCGGCTGAAGAAGTTTCGGCGGGGCTTTCCGTCTTTGCAGGTGCTGCTTTCTTCGCAGGTGCTTTCCGCTTCGCAGCGCTTTTGGCTGCGCGGCCCGGTGCAATCTCCTCCAGGGAGCGGCCGGTCTTCACCGAGTGGGGCGCTTCCTCGAGAATATCGGGATCGTCTTCTGTCCGGGCATAGCCGTCCTCGGCCTTGATCAGAAGCCAGGATTCCTGACGTTCGCGCGGGCGCTTGGCCATGCGGACCAGATGCCATGTGCCCTGCAGCTTCTCGCCGTCGAGGCGGAAACTGAGACGGCCCTTCTCGTAGCCATCATGCGGGTCGCCTTCCGGCTCCCAGGTTCCGCGATCCCAGAGCAGGACCGTGCCGCCGCCATATTGGCCTTCGGGAATGGATCCTTCGAAGTCTCCGTAATCGAGCGGATGATCCTCCACATGGACCGCGAGGCGCTTCTCGCCCTTGACCAGGCTCGGCCCCTTCGACACGGCCCAGCTCTTCAGGACGCCGTCGAGCTCCAGCCGGAAATCGTAGTGAAGGCGCGAGGCGTCGTGCTTCTGGACAACGAAGGACGAGCCCTTCCGCCGGGGGGCTTTGCCCTCCGGCTCGGAAGTCTTGGTGAAGTCGCGCTTGGCGCGATAGGCTGCGAGCTTTGCCATAGCGTGGAGTCAAATCCCCGCCCGGCAATCCGGTTCCAAGCCAGAGGTCCGGACCCCTGTTCTGCTTGGCCTTGATCCCTCCTCACGGCCTGATCCAGCGGTGTCATTCCCGGCCGGAGATGGCAGAAGCCACCGCAGGGGAAGGGAATCATAGTGCAGCGCGTGTCAGTGGATCCCCTTCCCGGTCCTGGCGGACCGCCGGGGATGACAAGGTGGCTCTTACCTCATTGTCATTCCCGGCCAGAGCGTCAGCGGAGGGGAAGGGAATCCACGGCGCTGCGCCTGTTGATGGATCCCCTTCGCGCACTGCGTTCGGACTGAGGATGACGCCAACACCGTCATGAGGGTCCCGGACTTGATCCGGGGATCGGCCCGGCCATCCCGATGAAGGTGTTGCGGGTCACGCAAACGGGATCACCGGCACAAGGCCGGTGATGACGTAAGCAGGAGGCTGGGCCTGATGAGCGAGCCTCTCAGGATGCGAGGGGTTCGATCTTCGGCTCGACGATGCCGCGCTCGCTCAGGAAGGCGGCGGCGATCAGATCGCGGGTGTACTCCTCCCGCGGCCGGTCGAAGATCTGCTCCGCGTTGCCGCGCTCCACCACTTTCCCGCTCTTCATGACCATGATCTCATCCGAGAGGGCGCGCACCACGGCAAGGTCGTGGCTGATGAACACATAGGCCAGCCCATGCGCTTTCTGGAGGTCGCGCAGCAGCTCCACCACTTCCTTCTGCACCGAACGGTCGAGCGCGGAGGTCGGCTCGTCGAGAACGACCAGCTTGGGATGCAGGATGATCGCGCGGGCGATGGCGATGCGCTGGCGCTGTCCGCCCGAGAACTCGTGCGGGAAGCGGTTGCGCCAGGCCGGATCCAGCCGCACCTCCTCGAAGGCTTGGGCGGCGCGCCGGTCCCGCTCTTTCCGGGAGATGCCCGGCTCGTGAACCAGAAGACCTTCGGTGACGATCTCGCCCGCGGTCATGCGAGGCGACAGGGAGCCGAAGGGATCTTGGAAGACCAGCTGCAGATGGTGCCTCAAGGGGCGCATTCCTGCCCGGTCGAGAGGCATGAGGTTGCGATCCTCGAACCGCACCATGCCGGAGGCCGGCTGCAGGCGCAGGATGGCGCGGCCCAGCGTCGACTTGCCGGAGCCGGATTCGCCCACAACACCAATCGTCTCACCGGCGCGCACCGTCAGGCTGACATCGTCCACGGCGCGAAGCACATGGGTGGTCTTGCCGAAGAAGCTCTTCTCCAGGCTGAACTGAACCCCGATGTTCTTGGCCTCGAGCACCACCGGGGCGCTTGCCGCAACAGGCTCCTTGCGCCCGGTCGGCTCGGCGTCGATGAGCATCTGGGTATAGGGATGCTTTGGCGCAGCAAAGAGATCCTCAGTCTGGCCGCTTTCGACGACCTCGCCGCGCTTCATCACATAAGTGCGGTCGGCGAAGCGGCGGACGACGCCGAGATCGTGGGTGATGAACACGATGGACATGCCAAGCCGCTTCTGCAGATCCGCCAGCAGTTCCAGGATGCGGGCCTGCACCGTCACGTCGAGGGCCGTCGTCGGCTCGTCGGCGATCAGCACGTCGGGATTGTTGGCGAGCGCCATGGCGATCATCACCCGCTGGCGCTGGCCACCGGACATCTCGTGCGGATAGGCATCGATGCGGCGGGCGGGATCCGGGATGCGGACCAGTTCCAGAAGCTCGATGGCGCGCTTGCGTGCGTCGGCCTTGCTCATGCCCCCGTGGGCGGTCAGCGGCAGGGCGAGCTGATCCCCGATCCTGTAGAGCGGATCCAGCGAGGTCATCGGCTCCTGGAAGATCATGGTGAGCTTGGAGCCGCGGTAGTGGTTGAGCCTGCCCGGGGACAGGCCCACCAGCTCCTCGCCGCGATACTTCACCGAGCCTTCCGCCCAGCCGTTCGAGGCGAGAAGGCCCATCACGGACATCATCGTCTGGCTCTTGCCTGACCCGGATTCGCCCACGATGGCAACGGTCTCGCCGGGATTGATGTCGAGATCGATGCCCTTCACCGCGTGCAGAATGCCGTCGCCGGTGCGGAAACGGACGTTGAGGTTCCGGACCGAGAGAACAGGTTCGGCCATGTCAGCGGTCCTTCGGATCGAGAGCATCGCGCAAGCCGTCGCCGATGAAGTTCAGACAGAACAGGATCGCCACGAGCGTGATTGAGGGATAGATCAGCATCCAGGTTGCCCCCTGGATGTTCTTGGCGCCCTCGGAGATCAGGACGCCGAGGCTGGTATTGGGCTCCTGGACACCCAGGCCGAGGAAGGACAGGAAGCTTTCCAGCAAGATCACCTTCGGCACGAGGAGGGTCATGTAGACCACCACGGGCCCGAGGGTGTTGGGGATCACGTGGCGGCGGATGATGCCCTTGGTCTCGACGCCCAGAGCCTCGGCGGCCTGGACATATTCCTGCCGCTTGATGGAGAGCGTCTGGCCCCGGACGATGCGAGCCATGTCGAGCCATTCGACGGCACCGACCGCGATGAACATGAGCACGAAGTTGCGGCCGAAGAACACCACCAGCATGATCACGAAGAAGATGAAGGGCAGCGAGTAGAGGATGTCCACGGCCCGCATCATGACAAGATCGACGCGCCCGCCGAGATAGCCGGATGTGGCGCCGTAGATCACGCCGATGAGGATCGCCACGAAGGTGGCCAGCAACCCGATGGCAAGCGAGATCTGCCCTGCCTTCATGGTGCGGGTCAGAAGATCGCGACCATTGGTGTCCGTGCCGAAGAGGAAGTACTGCCGCTTGAGGGGAACATCCACGACAAGGCGACGCCCTTCCTCCTGCCGCTCGACCACCTGTGCAGGGCCGAACAGGTCCGAGCGCTCGAAATAGGCGAGCAGCCTCTCGTCGATCGGGCGGGTGCTCGAGCTCACAAGGGTGAGATGTGCAACATCCTTGTCGATGGCGATGTTTTCAGCCTTCGCCCGAACGCGCGCGCCGATGCGCTCGATGTTCGGCTCGATCTGGTCGGCCTGGGGGTAGGCCTCGAGGCTTGCGGGCACCTTCACGTAGTCCGGGTAGACCCGGTCGAAGGGATGGCCCGTGAAGAAGGGGCCGAAGATGCAGGCGAGCGCGATCAGGCCCAGCACGATGATGCTGGTCAGCGAAGCCCGGTTGCGGATGAGACGCCCGCGGGCCTCAGCCCATAGGGAACGTCCGGTGGTGATAGGTCCCGTCATGGTTTCGACGGGAAGTACGGCGCCTTCAGCCATGGGAGGCCTCACTCGTAGCGAATGCGCGGATCGATAAGGGCATAGAGGATATCGACCACGAGGTTGAAGAGCAGAACGAAGACGGCGATCACCACGACCGTGCCCATGACGAGCGTGTAGTCGCGGTTGAGTGCGCCCTCGACGAAGTAGCGTCCGATGCCCGGCAGGCCGAAGATGGTCTCCACCACCACCGAGCCGGTGAGCAGCGCGGCTGCTGCAGGGCCGAGATAGGACACCACGGGCAGGGCTGCGCCGCGCAGGGCATGGGCCAGGATCACCCGTGTCGGCAGGCCGAGGGAGCGCAGGGTGCGGATGTGGTTCGAGCGCAGGTTCTCGATCATGGCGGCACGGGTCATGCGGGCCACCACCGCGATCTGCGGCAGAGCGAGCACCAGCACCGGCATGACGAGATTGCGCAGGTTGCCGTTGGCCCAGCCGGCGACCGGGAGCCAGGCGAGCGCCAGGCCGAAGACGATCTGGAAGATCGGCGCCACGACGAAGTTGGGAATGGTCAGGCCCAGGGCCCCCATTCCGGTGACCATGTAGTCGATGGTGCTGTTCTGGCGCAGCGCGGCAATGGAGCCCAGGGTTCCACCGACGATGATGGCAACGGACAGAGCCAGGGCTCCCAGCGTCATGGAGATGGGCAGGCCGCGGGCGAACAGCTCGGCCACCGAGAAGTCGCGCAGGATGAAGGAGGGGCCGAAGTCGCCCCGCATGACCGCGGCCAGATAGAGCCAGTATTGCTCGATCAGCGTCTTATCCAGCTGGTAGATCCGGTTGAGATTCTCCATCACCTTGGCCTCGAGAGGCCTCTCGAGATCGAACGGTCCTCCCGGCGCAAGCCGGATCAGGAAGAACGACAGCGTGATGATGATGAAAAGCGTGGGGATGGCCGACAGGAAGCGGCGGAAGATGAAGGAGAGCACGGAAAGCTCCTCCTGATGCTACAGCATAACAGTAAAAGAATAGGGCGGTCTGAAGATCAGACCGCCCCTTGCCGAAATTATTTTTACTGGGTCTTCGAGAGGAAGCGCGTCGGATAGACACCGCGCGTGTTGTGCTCGAAGCCCTTGATCTTCGGCGAGATCAGGTGGCTCTTGCCGTAGTACATGACCGGGATCCAGGGCATGTCCTTCATGGCGATGGCCTCAGCCTTCTTCATGATGTCGGCCCGCTTCTTCAGGTCCAGTTCGGTCGAAGCCTGCTTGAGAAGGCCGTCGAACTCGGGATTGTTGTACTTGCCGTAGTTGAAGCCCTTGTTCTCGCTCTGGATGAGGAACAGGAAGTTGTCGGGATCGTTCACGTCCGCGATCCAGCCGTAACGGGCAACGTCGAAGTCGCCACCGTCGCGCAGGTGAGCGAAGTGGGTCTTGCCGTCAGAGTTGATGAAGGACGTCTCGATGCCGATCTGCTTCCACTGATCGGCAATGGCGATGACCGTGTTGCGGTTGTTGTCCGTGGTGTTGTAGCGGACTTCGACCTTCAGCGGCTTGCCGGGGCCGAAACCAGCCTCCTGGAGAAGCTTCTTGGCCTTTTCCTCACGGTCGATCGGCGACTGGTCCTTGTAGTCCATATAGGCCGGCTCGCCGTAGTTGCCCACGCCCGGAGGCATGAACGAGTAGGCGGGCAGCATGGTCTGGCCCCAGATCTGGTCCGAGATGAATTCGCGGTCCATGGCCATCGACAGGGCCTGACGCACGCGAACGTCATTGAACGGAGCCTTGGCGGAGTTCACGACCATGTAATAGGTGCCAAGCCAGGCGCCGACATGGACCTGATCCTTGAAGCGCTCCTTGAGGGACTTCATCTGATCGGCCGGAACGTCGTCGGTCGTGTCGAGCTCGCCGGCCTCGTAGCGGCGCACCATGGCGGC
>JALYFY010000041.1 GCA_030777385.1 Pseudomonadota bacterium
CTGCTGGCGGGCCAGCTCTCCGGCGGCAACCAGCAGAAGCTGCTGCTGGCCAAGATGATGCTGGTGGAACCCCGAATCGTCATCATCGACGAGCCGACCAGGGGCGTCGACATCGGCACCAAGGAGCAGATCTACAGCTTCATCGCCTCGCTTGCCGCCGAGGGCCGCGCCGTCGTGGTCATCTCCTCTGAGATGCAGGAGCTCATCGGCCTGTGCCACCGGGTCGTCGTGATGCGCAACGGGCGCGTCGCCGGCGAGGTTGCCCAGAATGACTTGTCGGAAGACGCAATCGTTTATCTCGCCACTGGCGTTCACGAAGAAAGGGCGGCGGAAATCGCCGCAGGCCACGCATGACCGAAACCGTGCTTCGCAGCAGCCCCGAAAAGCGCAAGTTCAAGATGGACATGCGGGCTCTCGCGCCCTTCATCGCGCTCATCGTGCTCATCATCGCAGGCGCGCTCGTCAATCCGGACTTCCTGACCGCGTCGAACCTGCTCAACGTGGTGACGCGCTCGGCGTTCATCGCCATCATCGCGGTGGGCGCAACCTTCGTGATCGCCGGCGGCGGGCTCGACCTGTCGGTGGGCTCCATGGCGGCGCTCACGGCAGGCATCATGATCCTGACCCTCAACGGGCAGGGCAGCGCCGACATGGGCACCCTGGCGCTGGGCATGCTGACGGCCATCGGCTTGAGCGCCGCCTGCGGGCTGGCGAACGGCCTCATCGTCACCTTCGGGCGGATCGAGCCTTTCATCGTCACGCTCGGCACCATGGGAATCTTCCGCTCCCTCATCATCTGGTTGGCCGCCGGCGGCACCATCACAATTCGCAATCTGGAGCTGCGCGAAGTCTACCGGCCGGTCTATTTCGGCACCGTTCTCGGCATCCCGGTTCCGATCATCGCCTTCATGATCGTCGCCGCCATCGGGGCGCTCATCCTCTACCGCACCTCCTTCGGCCGCCACGTGGTGGCGCTGGGCTCCAACGAGGACGTCGCCCGCTACTCGGGTGTGCCGATCTGGCGCGTGCGCACGCTCACCTACATCATCCAGGGCGTGTGCGTCGGCATCGCCGTGCTGGTCTACGTGCCGCGCCTCGGCTCCGCCACGCCCACGACGGGCCTCCTGTGGGAACTGCAGGCCATCACGGCGGTGGTCATCGGCGGCACGGCTCTCCGGGGCGGCATCGGCCGAATCTGGGGCACTGTGGTCGGCGCGGTGATCCTCGAATTGGTCGCCAACATCATGGTGCTGTCGAACTTCGTCTCCGAGTTTCTCGTGGGCGCGGTTCAGGGTGCCATCATCATTATCGCCATGCTCGTACAGCGGTCGGTCCACCGCGGGCGATGAGACCGGCGCCAAGCCCGCCGGACATGAAGGACAAGGGCTTAAAAACCAACCCTCCAGGGAGGAAACGATGAAAGCAACATTACTCAAGTTCGCAGTCGCGGCAGGCCTGATGGCCGGCGTGGCCACCGGCGCGATGGCGCAGCAGAAGAACGTCACCATCGGCGTGTCGATTCCCGCCGCCACCCACGGCTGGACGGGCGGCGCCGTCTATCATGCGCAGGAGACCGCCAAGGCGCTCGAGAAGCAGCATCCCGGCCTGAAGGTGATCGTCAAGACGTCGCCGGACGGCGCCGCGCAGGCGAATGCCCTCGACGATCTCACCGCCCAGAAGATCGACGCGCTCGTGGTGCTGCCGTTCAACTCCGACGAGCTCACCGATCCCGTCAGGCAGGTGAAGAACAAGGGCGTCCTCGTCACGGTCATCGACCGCGGCCTCAAGGATCCGTCGATCCAGGACATCTATGTGGCAGGCGACAACCCGGGCTTCGGCCGGATCGCCGGCAAGTACTTCGCCGACACCCTGAAACAGGGCAACATCGTGGTGCTGCGCGGCATCCCGACCGTGCTCGACGATGAGCGCGTGTCGAACTTCGAGAAGGCCATCCAGGGCTCGGGCGTCAAGATCGTCGACCGGCAATACGCCAACTGGAACCGGGACGACGCCTTCAAGGTGATGCAGGACTTCCTGGCCAAGCATCCGAAGCTCGACGCGGTGTGGGCCGCCGACGACGACATGGCGCTCGGCGTGCTCGAAGCCATCCGTCAGGCCAAGCGTGAGGACATCAAGTTCGTGGTCGGCGGCGCCGGCATGAAGGAGATGGTCAAGCGCGTCATGGACGGCGACAAGATGATCCCGGTCAACGTCACCTATCCGCCGGCCCTGGTCGCCACCGCCATGCATGTGACGGCTGCGAACTTCTACTCGAACGCGCCCATGCGCGGCACCTTCGTGCTGAATGCCCAGCTCATCACCAAGGAAAACGCCAAGGACCACTACTTCCCCAACTCGCCCTTCTAAGGGGCGTGACGCTCTCGTCCCTTCCTGCACAGGAAGGGACGAGGCAACGGCAAGCTGCTCGATATCTGGGCAGCTTCCCCTTGCCGGCTTTGCCTCCATTCATGTTATCCGCCACACGGGAGTTCACCCATGAAGACCATGAAGGGCCCGGGCCTCTTCCTCGCGCAATTTGCAGGCGACGAAGCTCCGTTCAACTCGCTGGACGCGATCTGCCGCTGGGCCGCCTCCCTCGGCTACAAGGGCGTGCAGATCCCCACCTGGGATGCGCGCCTCATCGACCTGAAGAAGGCGGCGGAGTCGCAAACCTATTGCGACGAGATCCTCGGGCTGGTGCGCTCGCACGGCCTGGAGATCACGGAGCTCTCCACCCACCTGCAGGGCCAGCTCGTTGCGGTTCATCCCGCCTTCGACGAGGCCTTCGACGGGTTTGCGGCGCCCGAAGTGCGCGGCAATCCGAAGGCGCGGCAGGAATGGGCGGTTAATCAGATGCTGATGGCGGCCCAGGCCTCGCAGCGCTTGGGGCTTAATGTCAGCGTGTCCTTCTCCGGCGCTCTTGCCTGGCCCTTCGTCTATCCCTGGCCGCAGCGCCCCGCCGGTCTCGTCGAGACCGCCTTCGAGGAACTGGGACGGCGCTGGCGGCCTATCCTCGACGCCTATGAGGATGCAGGCTGCGACGTGGCCTACGAAATCCATCCCGGCGAGGACATTCACGACGGCGCCACCTTCGAGCGCTTCGTGGATGCGGTCGGCGGGCATGCCCGCGCCTGCATCAACTACGACCCGAGCCACTTCCTGCTGCAGCAGCTCGACTACGTGGCCTTCATCGATCTCTATCACGAGCGCATCAAGGCGTTCCATGCCAAGGACGCGGAGTTCAACCCGTCCGGGCGCATCGGCGTCTATGGCGGCTACGAGAGCTGGATCAACCGCGCGGGCCGCTTCCGTTCGCTGGGCGACGGGCAGGTGGATTTCGGCGCCATCTTCTCCAAGCTCGCGCAGTACGACTACGATTCCTGGGCCGTGCTGGAATGGGAATGCGCCATCAAGCATCCCGAAGACGGCGCACGGGAAGGCGCCGAGTTCATCAACGCTCACATCATCCGCGTAACGGAAAAGGCCTTCGATGATTTCGCCGCCGGCGGCACGGACGAGGCGGCCAACCGCCGGATGCTCGGGCTCGACGCGAGCTGAAAGAGGCAGATGACGAATGGAAGCTCCGTGTCATCCCCGGTAGGACGCATCACGGAGGGGAAGGGGATCCACTGACACGTATACCGGTGCATGGATCCCCTTCCCTCGCCTACGGCTCGCCGGGGATGACAGGGTGACGCTAACGTTGTGGCGCCAACCTCATTGTCATTCCCGGCCGGAGATGGCGACAGCCATCGCAGGGGAAGGGAATCCACGATCAGGCGCTGCGCCATGGATCCTCTTCCCGGCCTTGCGGCCGCCGGGGATCACACCACTCGCCACAACCAAGGGGGACTCATATGACCATTGCAGGATCTGCAGATCAGAAGCTGAGCCGCCGCCTGCGCCTCGGCATGGTGGGCGGCGGGCGCGGCGCCTTCATCGGCGCGGTGCACCGCATCGCTGCGCGCATCGACGACCGCTGGGAGCTGGTCGCCGGTGCCCTGTCGTCCGATCCCGAGCGGGCCAAGGCCTCCGGCGAGGACCTTCTGCTGAAGCCCGACCGCATCTACGGCGACTTCAACGAGATGGCGCGGCGCGAGCGGCGGCTCAAAGACGGCATCGACGCGGTTGCCATCGTGACGCCGAACCACGCCCATGCGGCGGCGGCCCGCGCCTTCCTGAAGGCCGGCATCCATGTGATCTGCGACAAGCCGCTGACGACCACGCGCCGCGAGGCCGATCAGCTCGCCAAGCTCGCCCACGAGTCGGGCCTCGTCTTCGCCGTGACGCATAACTACACGGGCTACCCGCTGGTGCGGCAGGCCCGCGCCATGGTGGCAGCCGGCGAGCTCGGCGCGATCCGGGTCGTGCAGGTGGAATATGCGCAGGACTGGCTTGCCACCCGCGTGGAGGAGACCGGCAGCAAGCAGGCGGACTGGCGCACGGATCCGGCCCGCTCAGGGCCTGCCGGCGCGGTGGGCGACATCGGCACCCATGCGTTCAACCTCGCCGAGTTCATCGTCGGCGACGAGGTCGCATCGCTGTCGGCCGAGCTGCACACCTTCGTCGAGGGCCGCAGGCTCGACGACAACGCGCATATGATGCTGCGCTTC
>JALYFY010000042.1 GCA_030777385.1 Pseudomonadota bacterium
GCCTGGGCGAGCCGCGGCGGGCATGGGATGTGCTGAACACGGCCGCGTCGACGGAGGTCGGGCTTGTCAGCCTCGGTAACCCGCACTTCTCCCTGAGCGAGTGCGCGCGCTTGGCCGCGCTGGTGCAGGGGCGAACCAAGTCAGCGGATGTCGCGGTGATCGTGACCTGTGGCCGGGCTGTGCATGAAGCGGCCCGTCAGGCCGGTCATGTGGCAGCGGCCGAAGCCTTCGGCGTCCAGTTTGTCACCGACACCTGCTGGTGCATGCTCGGTGAGCCGGTGATCCCCCCGGCGGTGCGGACGCTGATGACCAACTCCGGGAAGTACGCGCACTACGCACCAGGCCTTGTCGGGCGTGGTGTCCGGTTCGGCAGCATGGCCGCGTGCGTAGAGGCCGCCTGTAGCGGTAAGGCTCACCAAGACGTGCCTGCTTGGCTGTCATAGGTCCGGAGTGGGTCGAACTGAGAGGTAGAGCCGAACAAAGGAAGGGCCGTTTTCATGGCGGAATGAGGCCTTTGAGGCACCTAACCTGCCGAAGTGGCCCCTCTCATGATTGGCATCGCTGGAACCGCTCCCTCACCGAGGCCTCGGAACATTCCATGATCGCAAACGGGGAATTCCCCTGCTCGTCTAGGCACTTACCCATTTCTTGGTGGTCGTTGCTACCGAATGCCGTCAGAACGCGCCCATGCTGCTGGGTTGGCTAGTCCCTGTTCTCGACATCCATGCCGGCGTGGAAGATGGCCCATGCGAAAGGCTGGCGAACAGAGAGGGCGAGCATCATACCGATCCATTGATTGCGATGAAGTCGGATGGAGACTACGCCTCCTGGCCTCTCTGGTTCCCGAACCTCCCCTGCCCCAAGCAATGGCGCTACCCAGCCACCTGAGTTCGCACATACTTATGCCACGTATATCTCCACCTCTTCGGCCACCGTCCGCCGAACCAGTTGGCTAATCACACCGGCGAGTTGGTGTGAGCGGTAAGGAGCACCCAGACACGGGGCCCCGTCGACCTTCTCAGCATCCTTGAGCCTGAACGGCATACGTGAGGTGTAGATCACTTTGAGATCAGGGTCCGACACTCGTGCGCTCTTGGCCAGTGAGAGGCCGGAGCCTGCCTGTCCAAGATCGGTGTCGATGACCAGAACACTGATGCGCCGGTTCGTACGAAGCAGATGCCCGGCTTCCTCCAGAGTTCTTGTGAAGAGTACCTCATAGCCGTAACTAACCAAGCTGTTGGCGGTGGTCACCTCGGCCAACCGATCACCGGAAACAAGCAAAACGAGAGGCTGTCGACCCATGATGAAATGCCTTGCACGGAGCGCAAAGACGCCCTCTGAAATGGAAAGATTAATAGGGAACAGGCCCCCGAATGTGCTGTGATTGGCCTGTTGCGTGTATGGTCTGCCAACAGGGTTAATCAGAGGTTAAGTACCTCTGCCCAATACGGGCTGAGCACAAAAAATGTGGTGATGTGCATCAGGCCCGGGCGGCCTGATCCCTAGAGCATCGGACCAGAAGTCAGATCCGATGAGTTCTGCATCTCAGCATCCCTGGAGCCACCTCGAAGCCGCTAGTGGTGCGTCCACTTAAGGGTCCGATACTCTAGAGGTGCATAGAACCCATCTAGCCGTTCCCAGGCTGCTTTGAGCTAGTGTTGTTCCAGACGCGCGAGACTGATCTTCCCTGGTCTCGATGGAAAGGCTAACGCAGGGTAAACGCTCTCCGTCTGTTCCATGCTCATTCCGCATGGCAGGGGCGACCACTTTCAGGTTTGTCTTGCGCCAGGCGCGCTGTAGATGACCCCTCCTCCGCCACCGCCTCCCTGTGGCGGGTTTCCTCCCTAAACTCGGCCACCCCAAAAGGTGGCCCTTTTTTCTCGCTGCCCGTGCGCGGCGCCTTTGCGCGTGGGCTGGCTCATCATTGAGGTTGCGTCATGTTTTTATCAATTGTTCTGTCAAGCCTGCGTCGCTGGCTGCGTTCTCGTGAGACGGCTCGGCAGTTGAATGCCCTGTCTGACCGTGAGTTGTCCGACATCGGCATTGCCAGGCACGACATCACGCGGGTGGCGCGGCAGGCGCAATAGATCGGCCGCTGCGTGGGCTGGGTGAGGCGACAAGGACGGCAGTGCATCCGTGCCCGTCCTTGTCCCTCAGGCCATGCGGCCACGACGCTGATCTAGCTGTCCTCTACGACAGGACCATGACAAGTCAGGCCTCTCCGAGGAAGAGGTCAGTGGCTTCAGCGCAACCGGCAGGCGCTGCTTGATCTGATCTGCGCGGAAGCGGCGTTGCGCATCACTCAGTCTAACTGCGAAGCCATAGAAAGGCGGAGGCAACTCTGAACCCCGCAATATGGTTTCCGAGAGGCTCGCCACCAATGAGAGCAGGACGCTCACAAATGACAACGCCCTGACAGAGTTAGCCGTGCGGAGCTCACTGTCAGGGCGCTTTTATGATGCCGGTTGCAACACCACTGCACCACTATGCATCAAGAGCGCCGAGTTTTCAATCGAACACTGTGCACAAGTCCGAACGCCTTGGCGAGAAGCTGAGCACCACTGGTCGTCTTCCTGTCACCAGACTGGCACAAAGAACTTGCCATACTTCTTGGCGATGTAGTCCTTCACCTCGGGCGAGCGGTAGTTGGCGATGAACTTCGCGATCTCTGGGTCATCCTTCCGGTCCGCCCGTACGACGAACTGCAGGGCGTAGTGCGCATCGCCGAACCCATCAGCGATCAGAGCTTTCTCAGGGTTACCCCCGGACAGCAGCAGATAGCTGATGCTAACCTGGCCCAGGGTCACATCATCAAGGGCACGAGGCAGTTGCGCGGCTTCCAGTTCCCGGAAGCGGAGGTTCTTGGTGTTGGAGACGACGTCGAGGATAGTCGCAGCATCACCCACACCTGGCTTGAGAGTGATCAGCCCAGCCTTCTGCAGCAGTTGCAGGCCGCGCGCACCATTCACCGGATCATTGGCAATGGCCACGACGGCATTATCGGGAACCTGGTCAAAGCTCGTGACCTTGTTGGAGAACAGGCCCACAGGCATCACGTAAGTCGGGGCAATCGGCGCAAGCTTGTACCCTCGCCCCTTGATGGCTGCGTTGAGAAAGGGAATGTGCTGGAACAGGTTGGTGTCGATATCGCCGTTCGCCAGCGCTTCGTTCGGGGTCACCCAGTCGGAGAACTCCACCACCTGAACCTCGATGCCTTGCTGCCGGGCCCGCTCAGCGGCGAAGTTCATGATGTCGGCCACCGGTCCGCCGCTCGTCCCAACTTTTAATGGTTTGACCAGGGCGGCGCTAGGATCGGACAGCTGGAGCATGAGGCCGACGATGCCGGCAAGAAGGGCACTGACGCTGCGCCGGGAGACGGTGCGATATTGTTTGAGTAACGAGATCATGGACGTCCTATGTTCGAGAGTTTAAAGAGTGCAGCCTGCCCTATTCGGCGGCTGGCACGACGGTTTGGGACGAAAGAGCTGACGACCCGACTGCGCGGAATGATGCGCCCGGATGGCTTTTCGCGAGCCGCGGCCGGCCGGAGCCGAAGAGCTTCTCGCGCAAGGTGCCTTCGTCGTAGTCGCGCTTGTAGATGCCCCTCTCCTGCAGGAGCGGCACCACCAGATCGACAAAATCTTCCAGCCCCTCCGGCGTGACCACCCGGCTTAAGTTGAACCCGTCGATGTCGGTATCATCGACCCAGCTTTGCAACTCATCCGCAATCTCCTCGGCCGAACCCACGAGCGGCTCGTTGCGGCTGCCGAGGCCTTTCTCGCCGAAGATCTTGCGCAACGTCCACGTCTCGCTGCTGTCGACGGTAAAGGCCCTCAGGATGGAGTTCGTCGCATCGTTCTCCTCATGGCGGAGCGGTTCGTCAGGATCGTAGCGGGAGAAGTCTACGCCGGTAATACTGGAGAAGTGCGACAGAGCTCCCTCGATGCTGGCGTAGCGATGGTACTCCTCAACCTTCTCCTCGGCCTCCTTGCGGGTCCGCCCGACGACCACGGCGCGGCCGAGGAACACCAGAATATCAGCGGGGTCCCTCCCCTGCTCCGCTGCCCGCTGCCTGAGATCCGCGACGGTCGTGCGGGTATTCTCCTTCGTTGGTCCCGCCAGGAACACGCATTCGGCGTGCTTTGAGGCAAAGTCCTTGCCTCGGGACGATGCGCCGGCCTGATAGAGGACAGGCGTGCGCTGCGGTGACGGCTCAGAGAGATGAATGGCATCCACTCGGTAGTTCTGGCCGGTATGCTGAACCCGGTGGACCTTGCGTGGATCGGCATAGATTCCACGCTCGCGGTCCTGCAGAACCGCGTCGTCCTCCCAGCTGCCTTCCCACAGCTTGTAGACGACCTCCATGTATTCTTCGGCCGTCTCGTACCGGTCGTCGTGCTTCGCCTGCTTGGCCAAGCCCATGCCACGTGCCGCGCTGTCGAGATAGCCGGTGACGATGTTCCAGCCGATTCGTCCACGCGTGAGATGATCGAGCGTCGACATGCGGCGGGCGAAGAGATACGGCGGCTCGTAGGTGAGGTTGCATGTCACACCGAAGCCGATGTGTGTCGTGACAGCCGCCATGGCCGGCACAACCAGGAGGGGATCATTGACCGGCACCTGAACTGCATGCGCAATCGACGGATCCGGGCTGCCCTTGAAGACGTCATAAACCCCAACGATGTCAGCGAGAAAGATGCCGTCGAACTTGCCGCGCTCGGCTGTGCGTGCGAGATCCTGCCAGTACTCGAGTGTGTTGTAGGCGGTCGACCGGTCCCGCGGGTGGGCCCACATGCCTTGCTGGATATGACCGACGCAGTTCATGTCGAAGGCATTGAGCCGGATCTGCTTTGTCATTTTGAGGCGTTTCCTGTCCAGTCTCGTGAAAGGGCGTAGTCATCGGCTCGACGATGCGAGCCGCACTGAGGGAGGATGTGACGATCGCCGGGAAGGCCAGCAATTCGGCGGCGTATTTTGAGACGACCATCTCAACCGCTGGAGAATGATCGTCTGCACTTACACAAAGAATAGAGCTGCTCCGGCGAGAGCGACACCACCGCCAAAGACCCGGCTGATGGCCGGAATCCTCCGGACAGCGGTTTCCAGGCTAAGCCCGCAGCCGAGAAGGAGCGCGCTGGCAAGAAGGAAGCCAATCCCATACTCAACAGCGCTCACGGTGGGTGTGATCTCAACACCGTGAGCATAGCCATGAAAGATCCCGAAGAGCCCACAGGCGCCGGCGGCGAGAACGACGGACGGCTGCAGGTTGAGCATTACGGCAAGCCCAAGGCCCAGAACCGATGCGGTGATCCCAAGCTCGATCATCGGGACCCCGGATCCCATCAGGGCAGCCCAGAAGCCAAGCGCCATAGCGCCTAGGAAGCTGACCAGCAGCCTAATGATTGGCCGCCGGCCGAGGCCACCAGCCCAGAGACCGACTGCCGTTATGGCCAGCACATGATCGAGCCCACTGAGAGGATGGGCAAAACCGGATATAAAGCCGGTGGCCGCGCCATGGCTGATATGGGCCCATGCTTCAGAGGAAGTCATGGCTGCAAAAATGAGCGCGGGGATGACGTATCGTTTCATACTGGATACAATTGACGGGAATTCAAAAGGCGGCTGGCGTGTCTTTAGAAGCGTTGGGACAGACCAGCGGATCGAGTTCAGGTTCCAAAACTGACCCGCAATCGGTTGTTAGGGATGCTTGTGAATAGGATCGACCCAGTACACTTCTTCAGGCTGTTCGACTGGATCGACATCGGTGATGTTGACCACAACAGCTTCGTTGTCCGAGCGCACGAGCACGCATTCGAGCGGCTCGTCTGGGCTGGCATTGATCTCCTGATGCGGCACGAAGGGCGGCACATAGATGAAATCCCCAGGCCCGGCCTCGGCTACATACTCGAGGTGATCTCCCCATCGCATGCGCGCTTTTCCACGTACGACATAGATCACGCTCTCCAGCTCACCGTGGTGATGCACGCCTGTCTTGGCATTCGGCTGGATTGAGACCGTTCCGGCCCAGATCTTCTGGGCTCCCACCCGGGCATGGTTGATCGCGGCCTGACGGAACATCCCGGGCGTCTGGGCGGTGTTGTCATCGAGCTGGTCGCCCTTGATCACCCGGACGCCCTCGTGCTTCCAGTGCTCGTGGTGGGAGTGATCGTCATGCTCGTGGTGGTGATCTGCGCTCATGAAGTTTTGCCTCGAGTTGTCTATGGACAGGCAAGTCCCAGCCTCTGATCCCAGGCCGGGGCTGATGGATCGTTGTGTAATGAATACGAGCTTGGGGCTGCCTCTACTGCGCCGCGGCTTCCTGAGTTCCGCTGAGCACCGCCGCATTGAACGACGGGTCGAGAACATCAGCGGCCTTGAGAGGCTTCGGGATCAGGCCATTGCGGACATAGAGGTCGATCGTCCGTTGCTCGGCCGCCGCAACCTCTGCATCGATCGGCACCGGACGGGTATTCGCTCCGGCGAACCAGCGCAGCGGGATCTCCTTCGGCAGGCCAATGAGCTTCGCCCAGGTTGCTGCGTACGAGTCCCGATTGGCTGCCTCCCACACCCGAGCCTTGGCGAGACGGCGGACAAAGTCCTCGAGCTCGCTGCGCTTGGTGCGAATGGCCTCCACGTGGGCTGCCTGGAAGCCGAGACCGGGTGTGATGCCCTGCCCGTTGCGCACGATGCGGGCCTCGCCGGACAACACCAGCTGCGACGTGTACGGCTCCCACGTCGACCAGGCATCCAGGCTGCCGCTGGTCAGTGCGGCCTTGGCCTCAGCCGGAAGAAGGAAGCTCAAGGTCACATCCGTCTTGGCCAGCTTGGCGTCTTCCAAAGCGGCGAGCACCAGCTGATGGCCAATTGAGCCACGACCCGTGCCGATGCGCTTGCCCTTGAGATCGGCAAAGGTCTTCACCGGAGAGTCTGGGCGCACCAGAACGGCTAGACCACTCTGGTCCGACCGAGTGGCCAGAATGGCTTTGATCGGAGCACCAGAGGCCGCCGCGAAGGTGAAGGGTGCGTCGCCGACGATGCCAGTATCGATGGCTTCGGCGTTTAGGGCCTCCAGCAAGGGAGCTGCCGCCGGGAACTCGCTCCATTCGATCTTGTAGGGCAGGTCCTTGAGCACGCCGGCGGCTTCCATCAGCGCGCGGGAGCCGCCGCGCTGGTCCCCAACCTTGAGGATCGTCTCGGCCCAAGCGGGCGCCCATGACAGGGCAAGAGCTACAGCGGCAGCCAGAAGGGATATGCGTTTCATGAGAGTTCTCCTTTATTCGGCCGCCACGGCGTGCTGGCTAGAGCGCTCGTTGAGCAGGCGGCGGAAGGCCGGGATCAGGTCACGGCCGTACTGAACCGCGTCCTCCAGGGGCTCGAAGCCCCGGATGAGAAAGGTCGTGACGCCAAGATCGTAGTAATCGAGCAGCGCGTCGGCGACCTGCTCGCCCGTGCCAACGAGCGCGGTCGAGTTGCCCTGAGCGCCAGTGACGGCTGCAATAGCCGTATAGAGGCGCTTATCAAGCCGATCACCCTGAGCGGCTGCGGCCAGCAGCCGACGTGCCCCCTCGTTCGGCGGCGGTGCAGCGGCACCCAGCCCCTTGGCCGCCCGCACCGCTTTGATCCGCTCGAGAAGCGCTTCCGCCCGCGCCCAGGCGCGGTCCTCGGTTTCCGCCAGGATCGGCCGGAACGAGAGGCTGAAGCGCACATGGTGCTCGCGCCCGTGCCGGGCTGCCGCAGCGCGGACCCGGGTGATGGTCTCGCGCACCTGGGCGTGCGTCTCGCCCCAAAGGGCATAGACATCCGCGTGCTTGCCGGCGACTCCGATGGCAGCCTCCGATGAGCCGCCGAAGTACACCGGCAGGTGCGGCTTCTGAATCGGCTTCACATTCGAGAAGGCGCGGTCAAAGCGGTAGTACTGCCCGTCATAGTCAAAGGGTGTCTCGCTGGTCCAGGACGCCTTCACAACATCGAGATACTCGCTCGTGCGGGCATAGCGCTCGTCCTTGGTGAGGAAGTCGCCATCCTGCCCGAGTTCCTGGTCATTGCCGCCGGTGATGATGTGAACCCCGGCACGGCCTTTGGTGAGATGATCGAGGGTGGCCAGCTGGCGGGCTGCCACCGTCGGTGCGGTGAACCCCGGCCGGTGCGCGATCATCAGGTTGATTCGCTCCGTGACGGAGGCGGCATAGGCCGCAATGTGCTGGCTTTCAGGCGAGGTCGAGTGGAACGCGACGAGGAAACGGTCGAAGCCGCCGTATTCTTGTGCCTGGGCTAAGGCGCGGATGTAGTCGCGGTCGATCCCAGGTCCCTCAGCGGGATGGACCTCCGACTCGTAATGTGTGCCGACAAAGCCAATGAACTCGACATCCTTGCTCATGATGGTCTCCTGTTCTTACGATCGGGCGAGTGCGTCAGCTGAAGCGGTCCACACAGCCTCCTCCAGCCGTCGGTTGGAGGCTGCGGGCGCTCTGGTCCCGACGGGAGCGCTCGTCTCCGCAACCGGCTCATCCGGGTACTCTTCTTCGACCCCGAGTTCGCGCAGAAGGCGTGTCCGCAAGCTCGCGAATGCCGCCTGCGCATGACGGCGAGGCCGATCGAGATTGACATGTAGGTCGAAGCCGATGCGCCCCTGGTCCAGCACCAACACCCGGTCGGCGAGTAGCAATGCTTCGTCAACGTCATGGGTCACGAGAAGAACGGCAGGCCGGTGAGCGCGCCAGAGCGATGCGACTAAGCTTTGGGTCTTGAGGCGGGTGAGCGCATCCAAGGCCGCAAAAGGCTCATCGAGCAGCAGCAGTTTGGGCTCGCGCACGAGAGCCCGGGCCAGCGCGGCACGCTGAGCCTCGCCGCCGGACAACGTCAGGGGCCATGCCTCAAGGCGGTGGCTCAGGCCAACTTCAGATAAAGCCGCAACCGCACGCTCGCGGGGGTCAGGCGTGCGTAAGCCCAGCGCCACATTGGCCCACACCCTCTTCCACGGGATGAGGCGCGGCTCCTGGAATACCACGGCCCGCTCGGCCGGCACCGTGACGGTCCCGGCGGGGGCCTTATCGAGACCCGCCAGGGTCCGCAGGAGGGTCGACTTGCCCGAGCCGGAGCGGCCGAGAAGGGCCACGAACTCGCCGGCCCGGATGGTCAGATCGAGACCGTCGAGAATGTTCGGGCCGCGGCCGAAGGAGCGCACAAGGTTCGAGACTTGCACCACGGGATGCAGTCGTGCTGTCAGGGCAGGATGAGCGTTCATGGGTCAGTCCTTCAGGAAGCTGGGTCGCCAGGCCAACACCCGACGCTCGAGAACACGGACGATCTGATCGGCACTAAGCCCGAGAATGGCGTAGACGATCAGGCCCACGAGAATGATGTCGGTACGCAGGAAGTCGCGGGCGGTCATGACCAGGAAGCCGATGCCGGAATCGGCATTGATCTGTTCGGCGACCACAAGACTGAGCCAGGCGACGCCGAGCGCATAGCGAAGACCAACCAATGCCGATGGCAGGGCTCCGGGCAGCACGATGTGAAGCAACTGCTCGCGGCGGTTCAGGCCCAGCGTGCTCCCGGCCTCAATCAGCTTGGCGTCCACGCCGCGGATGCCGGCAAAGAGCGTGAGGTAAATTGGAAACATTGTGCCTAAGGCCACCAGCGCGATCTTCGGCGTCTCACCGATGCCGAACCACAGGATGAACAACGGAACGAGCGCCAGAAACGGCAGCGTTCTGAGCATCTGCAGGGTGGCATCGAGCAGGTCTTCCCCGCGTCGTGAGAGCCCCGCGATGAGGGCGAACGTCGTGCCAACAACGATGCCGACCCCCAGCCCTGTTGCCACGCGGCCTAGCGAGACAAGAAGGTGCCGAGGCAACTCGCCGGAGGTGATCAGCTCGGCAAAGGTGCCGGCGATCATCACGGGTGAGGCGAGCGTCCGGGTCGGAATGAGGCCGGCACTCGCCGCCGCCTGCCACAGGACTACGATGAGAAGCGGAGGGAGATACCTGCGATACCGCAGCCACTGGTCTGAGCCGGTGCTCGCAGCGGGCGTGGAGGCGACAGCCGCACTCATCGGGCTGCTCCTCGGCGAACAGCCTGAAGGCTTATCGAGGACAACGATGAGATCGTCCCGGCCTTGGGAGCCTCAGCCCCGATCAAGTTCGCGAGTTGTTGCGCAGCGGTGTTCACGCGTGCCAGAACGCCCGCCTCGGCCAGTTGTCCATCGACGAAGTCGGCATCGCTCGCATAGACGGCTGTGGGGACAGTCAGGGCCTCGAAGAAGCCGAAGAGCGGTCGCAGGGCATGTTCGACAACGAGAGCATGGCGAGTGCCTCCTCCGGTAGCGGTGAGCAGCACCGGCTTGCCGACCAGAGCCCGGGGATCGACCAGATCGAAGGCATGCTTGAACAGCCCGGTATAGGCGCCCTTGTACACCGGTGTGCCGATAATCAGCGCATCGGCCTGCTCGATAGCATCGATGATGCGAGCCGCTGGGAGGGTCAGGTCCTTGCGCTGCAGGGCCGCGCCAAGGCCCGGACCGGCATCGGACAAGTCGTAGATGTCGAGGCGCACCTGCTGGCGGCGCGCCACCTCGGCGGCGAGCCTCTCGACAAGGCTACGGGTCTTGGATGGACGGCGCGGGCTGCCGGAAAAACCAACGAGGCGGGGCAGGCTCATGGCACAAGTTCTCCTTCCGCCGGCGCAAGCCCGCGGTGTTCATCAGTCAGGGTCTTCCGAGGAGCACAGCCTTGAAGGAGACCGGTGGTTCTCGCCCCAATTCAACGCGCGTGCTTAGTATTAAGTGAAGTTAAGTGGCTTTTGCGGGCGCAACGACCTTGAAGTTAACAGTGATAATGCGCTCATCCTTCTTCTGAGGGCGGCGGAAATGCGGATGTTTACGATCAAAAACTCATGGGGTGCTAAACTGATCTTCAACTGATCTGATCAGCACTCGTTTTGTTGGCAGAAAGGATCGTCTCGATCGAAGTGCATGTCAACGAGAATGTTCGTTCTTTAGAACGGCTCGACTAGGGACAATCTTCTCCAATATAGCCCTGTAAAGGTGGATTCATTTTCATCGACGCACATACATGCCGTTCTTGGGCGCCCATGCTGTCTGCGATGGCACTTGAACATGCCTGTTTGTTCTTTGTAAAGAACATACCAAACAGAGACAATGGACGAGGCTTTCTCAGGAAGCCTCGGAAAGTTCCTTGCTCTACGCACGCCGAGGTCTCACATGGACGCGACAGATAGAGAAGGTTGGCGCGCGCATCACGGCCGCCCTCTTGGAGAGAGGTGTGATCGGCCGCGCCATGCCACAAGGCGATATCTTAGGTTTCGCGCCTCCACTTTGCCTGACTAGGGTGGAGGCCGACACCATTGTTGCCGCTACGAAGGACGCAGTTGAGGCTGTGACGGCTACTCTCTACCCTATGCTTCCATGACGGGCAGACGAGCAATCTGCCCGTCATGAGACTCATCATCGACAACGACGCAAAGTCGGGACCATTGGGAGACGCCTACATGCTGATCGGAGTGCCGTCTGAGATCAAGGACAACGAAGCTCGCGTGGGGCTGATCCCCTCGTCCATCCATGAGCTGACCGCCCATGGCCATCGCGTCATGGTGCAATCCGGGGCAGGCCTCGGTTCCGGCTTTACCGATGAGGATTACCGGCTCGCCGGAGCCGAGATGGTCAATGGCCCAGATGAAATTTTTTCGAAAGCCGAGATGGTGGTGAAGGTCAAGGAACCTCAAGCAGAGGAGCGTAAGCGACTGCGCCCGGGCCAGATCCTCTTCACCTACCTGCATCTCGCGCCGGACCCGGAGCAGACCAGCGATCTGATGGGCTCGAAGGCCGTCTGCATTGCCTATGAAACCGTCACCTCGCCTTCAGGCGCGCTTCCCCTTCTGACGCCCATGTCCGAAGTCGCGGGACGGCTCGCGCCGCAGGTCGGAGCCCATGCGCTCGAAAAAGCGCAGGGCGGACGGGGCATCCTGCTGGGTGGAGTTCCGGGCGTGCCTGCGGCTTCCGTGGTCATTCTAGGCGGAGGTGTCTCAGGCACTCACGCCACCACGATTGCCGTCGGCATGGGGGCGCAGGTCACTGTCGTCGACCGCTCGCCGGATGTTCTGAGGCGTCTGTCGAGCCAATTCGGCAACGCGATCTCTACTGTCTATTCCACACGTGCCGCAATTGCAGAGCTTGCGCGTGAAGCCGATCTCATGATCGGCGCGGTGCTTATTCCCGGCGCCGCCGCACCGAAGCTGTTGAACCGCAATGTGCTGCGCACCATGAAGAAGGGCTCGGTTCTCGTGGATATCGCGATCGACCAAGGTGGTTGCTTCGAGACATCCCACCCCACCACGCATTCGGACCCGACCTATGTAGTGGACGACGTTGTCCATTATTGTGTTGCCAATATGCCGGGTGCGGTGGCCCGCACGTCTACCTTGGCGCTCAACAACGCAACGCTGCCGTTCGTGCTGGCTGTCGCTGACAAGGGATGGCGCGTGGCGCTGTCGCAGGATCCTTATCTGCTGGCTGGCTTGAACGTGTGCAACGGCAAGGTTACCTGCCAGCCCGTTGCGGAGGCGCAAAACCTTCCCTACACGCCAGCCCAGGCGATGCTGAACAACGGGCATGGGTAAGCGCCTGAGTGTCATGGCAAGACGACGTGGACTGATCCCGCTCATGGCGCTCAGCTCTGGATATTTGATGCCCGATGACTTCAACTGAACCTTCAGATGCTCCGATTCCGGGAAAGGCGCCTGCTTTGACGAATTCCGCTCTCCAAACTGAGACCTCACCGAGGGGCACTCTTTCCGAAACCGACCGCAACCACATTCTCGCCGCTGTCGACATGGCTTTCGAAAGCCAAGTTGGCTTCCTGTCGGACCTGATCCGCTGCGCCTCGTTGCGGGAGCACGAAGCGGAGGTCCAACAACTTGTCGAAGCAACGCTGTTAGATCGTGGATATGACGTCCAGCGTCAGATGATTGATGAAGCCTTGATCGGCAAGCATCCAGCTTTCTCGCCAGCGACGATCAGTTATGAGAATTCCTGGAACGTGATCGGTCTCCACAACCCTGAGATCATTCAAGGACGATCCCTCATCCTGAACGCTCATGTCGACATCGTGCCCACAGGCGATCCGAAGCGTTGGCAATATCTGCCCTTCGAGCCGACGCGAGACAGCGAGTGGCTCTATGGCCGCGGCTCCGGAGACATGAAAGCAGGCTTGTCCGCTGTTATCTTTGCGCTCGATGCGATCTGGGCCGCGGGACTTGAACTGACGGCCCCTGTGCAGATCCATTCGGTCCTGGAGGAGGAGATCACCGGTAATGGAGCCGCGATGGCGTTGGCCAGCGGCAAAGTTGCCGACGCGGTCCTGATCCCGGAGCCAACCGACGAAAAGCTTGTTCGAGCAAATTCCGGCGTGATCAAGTTCGCCATCACGATCAGCGGTACTCCTGCCCACCCGCGCGACGTCAGTGGGGGCGTGAGCGCAATCGACGCGGCGATACGGCTCATCGAGCGCTTGCGTCACCTTGAGACCCGCTGGAACGAGGAACGGACGACGAAGCCGTTCTTCGACGAGGTGGATAATCCCGCAGCCCTCACGATTGGGACGATCAACGGCGGTGAGTGGATCGCGTCTGTTCCGTCATGCTGCCGGTTTGAGGGGCGCATCGGCTTTTATCCCGGCGATAACCCGCAGGAGCGCGTCAAGGAATTTGAGGCCTTTGTCGCAACAGCGGCGGCGGGCGACCCCCTGCTGCAACGCTGCCCACCGCCTATTGTGGATTGGGTCGGTGTCTTACATGCTGGCTACACCCTTGCCCCGGGGTCAGAAGCCGAGGCAGTCCTTTCCGAGGCCCACGCAGGGGCCAATGCGCCCGATGATCCGCCACTGCAGGCCTACGTTATGGCGTGCTACCTGGATGCCGCCGTGTATTCGGTCCACGCGGGCATACCATCGCTGGTCTACGGCCCTATCGCAGAGAACATCCATGCCATCGATGAACGAGTGTCTCTTCCCTCATTGCGCCGCGTGACCAAGGCAATTGCTCTGTTCGCGGCATCGTGGTGCGGGGTTCGCCGTGTAGAGACGACTTATCAAATCTCTGCCGCAGGTCTTGATACATGAACGTTCGACAAGAGGCCCCGTTAGAGGGATTAAAGCTCGGCAATTTCGAGAGGATGTGCCAGACCTTGCGATGCCAGCGTGAGGCGCGTTTAGTGTTACCAGCTGCACCTCCTCTCGGAGAGAGAGGTTTTCAATGAGCTCGCCTTATTCAGATTGCTGAGATTAAAGAATTCAGGATATCGGTCACAAGCATATGCCCCGACGCATGAGTGATACAGAATTCTGGTCGGAATTTGCGATGACAGACTGGGGCGTGACCCCGCAGGCCCAGAAGACCGGGATTTCACCCTCGTGGATCTCGACTGGACCACCGCAATCCGGATTGTTGATATCGGCGATACCGATCAGCGAAGGATCACCCAAATGTACCGGAGCACCATGAACT
>JALYFY010000043.1 GCA_030777385.1 Pseudomonadota bacterium
GACGGAGATTACGATAAATCTGTCCATCTGCTTCCTGCCTATGTTGCACCGCCAGAAAGCTCTGGAAGTGTGTGGCATACAGGACTTCAAGCCTCGTTTACGCCCAGGCTCGCCTGCTTGCGGGCGAGCCCCTCAACGGTAGCCGGTCGACACCCGGAGCGGCCGATCACCTGGCGCAGGGGGCCGAGGAAACAGGGGTTCTTGCCCACTGCCGCACCAACCGCCCGCCAGGCGGCAGGGTTGCCGATAGGACGGGCGATGTCTCGCAAGCTGGGGCCTGTCGCTCCCTCAGCTCTCAGGCCGTGCTTAGCGCTCCCATACGATCAGGCGCACGCCGAAAGCGGCCAGGATGGCTCCCATCCCACGCTCGAAGGGAGCGCGCCAGCGCCCGTACCAAACCTGCACCGAACGGCCCGAGAGCAGGAGCGTGACCAGGCCGTACCAGACAATCTCGATGGCGAAGGCGCCGAGGAGGATCGCGGCCTTCGCCCAGAGTGCGGTGTCCGGCGGGATGGCTGCCGCGTAGAGGCCTATGAAAAAGGTGATCGCCTTTGGGTTGGACAGGCACATCAGCAAACCCCGCCTTGTGCCTGCAGCGAAGTTGGACGCATCCCCATCCTCGGCTGCGATCCGTGGAGACGCGGAGGCATTGAGCCACGTGCAGACGCCAAGATAGATGAGGTAGGCCCCGCCGGCAATCTGGAGCGCCTGCGCCAACCCGCCGATCCGGCTGATCACGACGGCCATGCCGGTCATGGTCAGGAGTGCGTAGAATGCGCCACCTGCCGCGAGGCCGAGCGTTGCGCCGAGGGCGGCTCGCCGCTCCCCAGCGACGGCCATGCGGGAGATCAGAGCAAAGCTGGGGCCAGGGCTGACCACGATGGCCAGATAGAGCACGAGCGTGGTCACAACGGTGGTGATGTCATGGCTCATGTTGCGGGCACTCCGGCGGGCTTGGCTGAGGAATCCACAAGAAGGTCGCCACGGAAGACGATGTGGATCTTGTTGCCGTCGGGATCGCGCAGATATGCGCCATAATAGCCTGCGCCGTAATGGGGGCGTGGTCCTGGCGGCCCTTCGTCCTGGCCACCTGCCGCAAGACCTGCCGCATAGGCTGCATCCACCACTGCAGAGTTGGGGGCGAGGAAGGCCACCATGCTCCCGTTTCCAACACTCATCGGTTTGCGGTCAAAGGGCTGATAGACATAGAAGCGCGGGAGCGGCTGGTCGGGCCTGATCCAGCATGCGGCGGCTGGTCCTCCGTCCGGCGTGACGGGTCGACGGCGCAGGCCCAAGGGGATGAGAAGCGCATCGTAGAATCTCTCAGCATGCTCAAGATTACTACATCCCACTGTAATATGACTGAACACGACCGGGCCCCTCCTTATTGTCAGCATGAACCAGCAGTGATGGAGATCACAAATTCGGCTTTGAGCTTCGGAAATCAGCGTGAGGACAGGAGGCGGAGGCCGGCCAGCCCAAAGAAGACGGCCAATCCTCCTTCAATCCAGCGTCTGGATCTCTGATAGGCGTAAATCATAGGGCCGGTCGAAAAAATCACGGCATATCCGCCGAAGACCACAATGCCCAGCAGGAGGCATCCGCCGAGGATTGCCGCAAGGACATAGGAAGGAGCCTCAGACTTCAGTCCTAGGCTCATGATCGCGATCCAGGCCAGGATCGCTTTCGGATTCGTCAGATGCAGCAGAACTCCGCGACGATAAAGGGCTGCGTAACCGGTCTTGGCATGATCGGCATTCGACGGGGCTTGAGGCCGTTTCGCCGACAAGGCGGATCGTGCCGCCCGGTAAGCCAGATAGAGCAGGTACAGCCCGCCTGCGATCTTGATGGCGAGCAGGGCGTCCGCATAAGCGGACAGGATGGCAGAGATCCCGGTTGCTGCGAGGATGGCCCAGAAAAGTGAGCCGGTGACGATCCCTGCGGCGAGAACCAAAGCGGGGGTGCGGCCATGGCTCATGGCAACTCCCATGATGGCCATATTGCTCGGACCGGGGCTCCCGGTTGCGATGACATAAGCGGCATAGACGAGGAGCAGCTCGTCGAAGTGCTGGAGAACAGCCGTCATGGACAATGATCCTATCTGAGAGGCATCTTCGCCTGTTTGATCGGTCCTGCCAAGCCGCATCCTGCAGTTTTGTTACATTGCTTTCGGCCTATGCCCTTGCTTGCAACGTCCCATGAACGGCTTGAGATGGCACGATCTCTCACGCGGGAGTGCGCTTAGGTTGCAAGAACCGTTCAGATGGAAAGGTTCTAAGCCCCGCTTGCGCCCAAGCCTCTCCCGGCCTCCCAGCCCAGGATGGCCTGCTTGCGGGTCAGCCCCCAATGGTAGCCGGTGAGCGCTCCGGAGCGGCCGAGCAC
>JALYFY010000044.1 GCA_030777385.1 Pseudomonadota bacterium
GTTGTTGCCGCGCAACTCGTTCAGAAGGTTTGCCGTGGCCTCTGACGAGCAAAGGACGTGAAGGCTGCGCAGCGTCACGCGCTCGGCCTGTGCAACTGCGGGAGTGGCTGCAAGCGCTAGGATGAAAACGAGGCTTTTCATGGCTGATATCTTTCCTGTGACGGACCCGGGAAGCTGGGGGCATGATCCCGCCAGCTGCGTCAGGCTTCCTAGTTCAGGAAACGCATAAGAAGAGTTTCCCGATGCATACGCCAAAAGAGGGATGGTGCCGATAACCCCGTGGTTCACGGCCTCATTGGATGAGGTTCAGGGCTGACGCCCTGCATCGGGAAAGCCAGAGCCGTTCTGATGATGCGCAAGGCTGACCGAGACACCGTCTTCAACAGCCGGAAGGATGGAAACGGGAAGCTTCGGGCCATGGGATAATCGTCACATGTGGGCTGAAGGCTGCCTGGGATGATCAATCGCCCCTTAGGAGCCGGGCGAGCCCCACTTGAAGCCTGCCGTCCTGAGAGCTGTCGAGGCTACCCGTTGATCGCGCATTGCTGATCGCCAGAGGTCACGTTGTCCGTGAGCACCCAATGGATGATCTTCTCGTTGTCGTCGATCTCGAGGATCATCTCGAAGACCGAAGTCTCCGTATAGGCTGCGAAAAATCCGAAGCGCCTTGTGCCCCAGGACGGAATGCTCAAGCGGAAGATGTCGTGGGTCAGAACCCGGCAATGGGTCAATGTGGTCCGCAGCGTTTCGACCGGGTACTTGGCCTGCAGAGGAGGAGCCAAAAGCCCGTGGAGGGCCGGGGCATCTTCCGCGTTGTAGATGCGGAGCAACCTCTCGGACACGTTGATCAGGGTGTGCGGGCCGACCTCCGCCAGGGCTGGGCCAACCAGGGTGGCTCCCAGGAGGAAGGCGGCTGCGCTAGTGGCTTTGCGGGGCATTCTGGCCGCAGCCTGGGTTCAGCGCTTGAAAACCGGGTGCTCCACGCGATCCCCGGCCTTGATCCCAAGCCGGGCCGCCGTGCCGGCGTTCAGCTCCAGAACGGCCAGAACAGGCTCGCCGGACGGGATGGTGCGGGTGGACAGGGGCTCCGTGTTGGCCGCGATCCGGGCAATCGTGCCGTCGGGGTGGATGAACAGCATGTCGAGGGACAGATAGGTGTTCTGCATCCACATGGAGACGGGCTCGACCCGGCCGAAGTCGAACAGCATGCCCTGGTCGGCCGGCATGGAGCGGCGGAACATCAGCCCCTGCGCCCGGTCGGCATCGTTGCGGGCAACCTCGACCCGGAAGGTCTGCCGCTGCCCGCCCTGGGACGCAACAGACAGGGTTTCCAGAGCCTGGGCGTAAACCGCGCCTGCGATCAGGACCACGAAGGCAAGGGCCGGAAGAACCGGCCGGAACCGCTGCAGCACGGAAGGGCTCATCAGTGGGAGTGCGGCAGGGCCATGTCGGCCAGACGGACCTCGGCGGCCATCAGGCCCTTCGAGCCGTCGCCGAACCGCACGAAGACCCGCTCGCCGGGCTTCAGCTCGGCAATGCCGTAGCGGCGCAGGGTTTCCATATGGACGAAGATGTCCGGCTTGCCCTCGCCCTGGGTGAGGAAGCCGAAGCCACGCAGGCGGTTGAACCACTTGACGATGGCAGGCTCCAGACCGCTGGTCGGCACCACCTGAACGTGGGTGCGCGGCAGGGGCAGCTCGGAGGGGTGGAGCGCGGTCGACTCGTCGAGGGAGACGATGCGGAAGGCCTGGAGGCCGCGGGGGCGCTGAACCGCCTCGACGACGATGCGGGCTCCCTCGTTGGCAGCCTGGTAGCCGTCCCGGCGCAGGCAGGTCACATGCAGCAGAACATCGGGCATGCCGTTGTCGGGCACGATGAAGCCGAAGCCCTTGGCCACGTCGAACCACTTGATGCGGCCGCTGACCTGAACGAGTTCGAGATTGCTCTCCTCCGGGGAAGGCTGGGCAACCTCGCGGTGGCCCTGATCGAAAGAGGAATTCTCCCCGCGGAGACTGAAAGAATTGGAGCCGTAATCGCCAGTCATGAAATAACCCAAACTCGAATCATGAACCCGATTCTTAAAAAGAGGATAACATCGTCCTGAATCAGGGGAAGCCACAAACGCGCCTCAAGGGACGATGAAATTTTCAGCAGACTCCATGCTTTTGATATTACTGCGCAAATACTGAGAAGACCGATCCGATTTCCGCATGGATCACGAGATCGGCGGCCCCATCGAGGGGTGTAGGCTCCCGATTGACGATCACAAGCTGCGCGCCGTTCTCCTTGGCGAAGGCCGGAAAAGCCGCGGCGGGATAGACCACCAGGGACGAGCCGGCGACCAGGAAGAGATCGCAGGATGCGGCAAGCTTCTGCGCCCGGCGCATGGGCTCCTCGGGCATGGCCTGGCCGAACGAGATGGTTGCCGATTTGAGGATGCCGCCGCAGGCAATGCATTCCGGCGGATCGCCGCCGGCCTCGAACTGACGTCTCACCCAATCGAGTTCATGACGGCGGCCGCAGGCCAGGCACCGGGCATAGGTGCCGTTGCCGTGCAACTCGATAACCTGTTCCTCGGTGAGGCCGGACTCCTGGTGGAGACCGTCGATATTCTGGGTGATCACCGCAGGCATGCGGCCCGAGGCAACAAGCGCCGCGAATCCGAGGTGGCCCCGGCTCGGGCGCGCACCGCGATACAGATCGTCCATCACGAACTTGCGCCGCCATGCCTCCCGGCGCGCCTCCGCGCTTTGACGGAACAGCTCGAAGGAGATCGGCTTGTTGCTCATCCATGGACTGTTGGGAGATCGGAAGTCGGGAATGCCGCTTTCGGTCGAGATTCCCGCACCTGTGAATCCGGCAACGATCCGGGCGTCTTGAATCATTTCCTGAAGTGTGGCGATTGACGCGGCAAGGCTCTCGGTCATCCTACTCACATAAGGCCCACGGACCGGGATGGAACCTCCCTGCATATGAGACACACAGACGTGAACGCCACCCCTCAGGCCCGTGCCGCCGCCCAGCGCTGGGACGCCATCGATGTTGCCCGCGGCATCGCGATTGCGGCGATGATCGTCTATCATTTCAGCTGGGACCTGAGCTTCCTGGAACTGATCGAGACCAACATCCTGCAGATCCCGGCGTGGCGCTGGTTCGCCCGCGCGATTGCAGGCTCGTTCCTGATGCTCGCGGGCTTCGGCCTTGCGCTCGCGCATGTTCAAGGGTTCCGCCGCCTGCCCTTTCTCAAGCGCCTGATGAAGGTGGGCGGGGCGGCGCTGGCCGTGACCCTGGTGACGTATTTCGCGTTTCCCGAGAGCTATATCTTCTTCGGCATCCTTCACTGCATTGCCGCATCGAGCGTTCTGGCGCTGCCGTTCCTGAGGCTCCACCCTGCCCTCACCTTGGGCTTTGCCGGGTTCTGCCTTGCGGCACCCTGGCTCTTCACGAGCCCAGCGCTGGATGCGCCTTGGCTCGACTGGCTCGGCCTCGGTGCCGCCGACCCCGT
>JALYFY010000045.1 GCA_030777385.1 Pseudomonadota bacterium
GTGCTCATCTCGGGCCCAAGCTCATAAAGCTTTGACCTCATCCTGATTGTCTGGCCAGAAAAGCGCCGGCAGCCCTCCTACCCTTGTGGGGAGGAGTTGGAGGTGGGGGTGTGAGCGATAGCCTATGAAGATGAGGTGCCAACACCCCCACCCTGGCCCTCTCCCACAAGGAGGGAGGGGACACCCGCGCCATATTCTTTATCGGCCAGATACCGAGGGCTGAGGGGTAAGCAGAATGATGGGCCAAGGCCCGCTGAAGCCCGTGTCCCGTGAGCCCCCTACTCCGCCGGCCCAAAAGCGCGCTCCAGCATCCCAAGCTGGGCCGCGACCGGATTGGGCGCGGAGAGCTGAGGCTCGGTTCCGGCTTCCGACATGAGCCGCTCAAGATGAAGGATCCGGGCATGCAGCCGGGTCGCCAATCCCATGAGCTCCTTCAACCGGTCAGGCAGCGCCTCGTATTCGGCGACCGTCGTGGTGGTGTCCTTGAGGGTCAGGCGCACCCGGTTCTTCTCGCTCTGGGCCTGATCCGGCGAGATCTCCCCTTCGGCAACGGCGCGCTGCAGCAGGAGCCAGGAAGCGATCTGCATGAGGCGGGTCGTGAGCCGCATGCTTTCGCTGGCATAGATCATGCTGACCTGACGCGGCAGGGTGCGGGATTCCTCGCTGCCTGGGCCGTCCAGGTAGGCGGCCGTTTCCTCGATGAGCTCCATGCCCTCCTGGAACAGGGCCTTGAACGCATCGGATCCGACGAAGTTCTGCCCGAAGCGGACAGGATCGACATCAAGCTGGATCACGTCGGGTTCGTTCACGCAAGGTCTCCCACAAGCCTGTCCTCCACCGTGAACCGCCGGAGGTGTCGATGTCATGAGAGCATTATAGGACGAACCGGTGGGTCTTGCCCTGGTAACCTCTTCTTAAGGTTAAGCCGGCGCCCACAAAAATCGAGCCGCGCGAGGCGGCTCTTGAAGTCTAACAGGGAAGCGTCAAACAAAGTGGGTTTCAAAGCCACCTGGACATCCAGGGAGAACTGGATGCCTTCCTGTATAAGGCAGAATGGTTAACGCGCCCTTAAGCCTGGCCGAGCTTGAAGAAGGCGCTTGCGGCGGCAAGGGAGCTCTCCTTCTTGGCCCTCGCCTCCTTGAGGCGGGCGATCTCCCGCTCGAGCACGTCGACGCGCTCATCGAGCTCGGCGATGGAGAGCATCGACAGGTCCTGACCGATCTCGTGGGCGCTCACGATCTTGCGCGGCTCGTCGGCGAAGGGGTCTAGGGCCATGGGGTTCTCCTCTTCAACGGTTGATCGTCGATGTTAATGCGGCATGCATTCCTTGCCAAAGGGGCCTATATGCCCGGAGCTTGTCGATCAAAGGAGGGAAAAATGGGGCCGATTCCAGACATGATGCGTGCAGTCGTGGCAGACGGAACCGGCGGGCCCGAGGTCCTCACGGTCGTCCAGCGCCCCGTTCCCCAGCCCAAAGAGGGCGAAATCCTGGTCAAGGTCAGGGTGGCGGGCGTGAATCGCCCCGATGTGGCGCAGCGCCAGGGCGGCTACCCGCCCCCGCCCGGCGCACCGGACATCCTCGGCCTCGAGATCGCAGGTGACGCCGTTGCGGCAGGACCGGGCGCCACGCGCTTTGCGGTCGGCACCCCCGTCATGGCCCTGGTGCCGGGCGGCGGCTATGCGGATTACGCCATCGCCCATGAAAGCAACGCCCTTCCGGTTCCCGACGGTCTGTTCATGGAGGAAGCCGGCGCGATCCCGGAGACCTATTTCACCGTCTGGACCAATGTATTCGACCGGGGCCGCCTCCAGGAGGGCGAGACGCTTCTCGTCCATGGCGGAACGTCGGGCATCGGCACCACGGCGATCCAGCTCGCCAAGGCCTTCGGGGCCAAGGTCATCGCCACCGCAGGCTCGCCCGAGAAATGCGAGGCCTGCCTGCGGCTCGGCGCGGACGTGGCGGTCAACTACCGGACTGAAGATTTCGTCGCCTCCGTGAAGGATGCCACCGGCGGCCGGGGAGCGGACGTGATCCTCGACATGGTGGGCGGCGACTACATCTCCCGCAACTACGAGGCCGCGGCCCAGGACGGCCGGATCGTGCAGATCGCCTTTCTGGGCGGCGGCAAGGCCGAGGTGGATTTCCGGCGCCTCATGGTCAAGCGCCTGACCCATACGGGCTCCACCCTGCGTCCCCGCTCGGTTGCGGAGAAGGCCGTGATCGCCCGTGCCCTGGAGGAAAAGGTCTGGCCGCTGCTCGCTCAGGGCCGCTGCAGGCCGGTGATGGACTCGACCTTCCCCCTGGAGGATGTCGTCAAGGCCCATGCGCGCATGGACGGGGGCGAGCATATCGGGAAGATCATTCTCACCCTCTAGCGCATCGTGCGGACCCAGCGGGCCACGCCAATGAAAAGTGGCCCCGGTTTTCCGCAATGACGATGCGCCACTTAAGGGATTGGGCATCGGACCCAAAAGTTGTGCCCACTTTCGGGTTCGATGCTCTAAAATTTGCAACATCGCGGCACGATCCCTATAATCATCTCGTTTCCCTCACATCGTGAGACGAGATGCTCCGGTCCGCACCGGTTCGGAGCGCAAGAGAGTTTTGCCGTGCGGCGCCGAAATGTCCGGCGCCCGGCCTGAAGGAGGTTCACGTACATGTCCCAGGGACCGCTGATGCCGAAGGCGACGGCCGTTTGGCTCGTCGAGAATACGTCGCTGTCGTTCGACCAGATTGCCGATTTCTGCAAGCTCCACCCGCTCGAGGTGAAGGGCATCGCCGACGGCGAAGTGGCGGCGGGCATCAAGGGCTCCGACCCGATCACGACGGGACAGCTGACCCGCGACGAGATCGAGAAGGCCCAAGGGGACCCGAGCCACCGCCTGCGGCTGGCCGAGTCGCGGGTGAAGCTGCCCGAGCAGAAGCGGGTCAAGAAGGGGCCGCGCTACACCCCGGTCTCCCGCCGCCACGACCGTCCCAACGCGATTCTCTGGCTCGTGCGCAACCATCCCGAGCTGAAGGATGCGCAGATCATGCGCCTGGTGGGCACCACCAAGACCACGATCCAGCAGGTTCGCGAGCGCACCCACTGGAACTCGGCGAGCCTCTCGCCCATGGACCCGGTAACGCTCGGCCTGTGCTCGCAGATCGACCTCGATTTCGAGGTGCAGCGCGCCGCCAAGGACCGCCCGCAGGTCGAGCCGCAGGAGCAGGGCGGCACCCTGATGCCGGCGGAGGTCTCCACCGCTCCCGAGCGGGTCGATCCGTTTGCCGACATGAGCCGCCCGAAGCCGGTCCAGGAAGACGCCATCGACGTCAACTCGGTCTTCGCCAAGCTCAAGCAGCTCAAGCGCGACGACCAGGACGAAGAGTAAGGTTTAGGCAAAAAGGCCCGGAGCGATCCGGGCCTTTTTGTTTGAGGCGGGTTTCAAGGTTCAATCTTGGCGTCTGGGCTTTCGACTGCGCAACTTCGGCGACCTGTCGCGATTGCGTTCGAAGCTTGCCTTGGCATTCACTGCATACTGCCGCGCTGCATTGCGCAGATGCTTGGTCATCTGATGAAGCTGTGCCCTTTCATCATCGGCGAGGATCTGCACCAGCAGCGCCTCGAAGCATGCTCCATCATCTTGGATAGGTTCTCTCATCCGATGATTTCTTTCAGCCTGCCAATCCCCTCGCCCGCAGCACGTCGCCGATCTCGGTCAGGATCATGGGATCGTCGATGGTGGCCGGGGGTGTCCAGTCGTCTCCGTCTGCGATCTTCTTCATGGTGCCGCGCAGGATCTTGCCCGAGCGCGTCTTGGGCAGCCGCGCCACGGTGATCGCCAGCTTGAAGGCGGCCACGGGCCCGATCTTCTCGCGCACCAGTGCCACGAGCTCCGCCTCGATCTCGTCAGGCGAGCGGTCGATGCCGGATTTCAGCACCACGAAGCCGCAGGGCACCTCCCCTTTCAGGGCATCCTTCATGCCGATCACGGCGCATTCCGCCACCGCCGGATGGGAGGCCAGCACCTCCTCCATGCCGCCGGTGGAGAGGCGATGGCCCGCAACGTTGATGATGTCGTCCGTGCGGCCCATCACCCAGATATAGCCGTCCTCGTCGAGATAGCCCGCATCCGAAGTGTTGTAGTAGCCGGGATAGACGGAGAGGTAGGAGTCCCGGAACCGCTCGTCCGCATGCCAAAGGGTCGGAAGCGCGCCGGGAGGAAGCGGCAGCTTGATGACGATGGAGCCCATCTTGTTCGGGCCAACGGACTTGCCGCCCTCGTCCAGCACGTCGAGGGTGTAGCCCGGCATCGGCACCGTGGGCGATCCGTGCTTGACCGGCAGCGCTCCAAGCCCCAGCGGGTTGCCGGCCACGGGCCAGCCCGTCTCCGTCTGCCACCAATGATCGATCACCGGTGTGCCCAGGATATCCTCGGCCCATTTGACCGTGTCGGGATCGGCCCGCTCGCCCGCAAGGAAGAGGGCACGGAACGCCGAGAGGCTGTATTTCTTCAGAAGATCCGCCCTTGGATCCTCCTTCTTGATGGCCCGGAAGGCAGTCGGCGCAGTAAAGAGCGTCACGACGCCGTGGTCGGATATCACCCGCCAATAGGCGCCGGCATCCGGGGTGCCCACCGGCTTGCCTTCGTAAAGAATGGCCGTGCAGCCATGAAGAAGCGGCCCGTAGACGATGTAGGAGTGGCCGACCACCCAGCCGACATCGGAGGCGGCCCAGAAGACCTCGCCGGGCTTGACGCCGAAGAAGTGGCCCATGGACCATTTGAGCGCGACCATGTGGCCGCCGTTGTCCCGCACCACGCCCTTGGGGATCCCGGTCGTGCCGGAGGTGTAGAGCACGTAGAGCGGATCGGTGGCGGCAACCGGCACGCAATCGGCCTTCCGCCCGCCTGCCCTGGCATCGGCCACTGCGCCTGCCCACTCCCGGTCGCGGCCTTCCACGAGGGAGCAGGCCAGCTGCGGCCTCTGGAAGACGAGGCAAGATTCGGGCTTGGTCCCGGAGAGCGAGATCGCCTCGTCCAGCAGGGGCTTGTAGGGGATGATGCGGCCTCCCTCGATGCCGCAGGAGGCGGAGAGGATCACTTTCGGCTTGGCATCGTCGATGCGGGTGGCGAGCTCCTTGGCCGCAAAGCCGCCGAACACCACCGAAT
>JALYFY010000046.1 GCA_030777385.1 Pseudomonadota bacterium
CGTCGTGCTCTTCCAAGGACTCCATGAGCTTCATGAGCTTCTCGCCGGTCTCGTCGTCGACCGCGACCGGGGTCTGGGGCTTCCAGACGAGCTTGGAGGCCTTGGGCTCGCCGAACTTGTCCTCGAGCGCCTTGGTCACCTCGTTGAGGGTGCCCTGGTCGCAATAGATCTCGTGGCCGTTCTCGCCAGAAGCCACGTCGGCGGCGCCCGCATCGATGGCGGCCTCCAGCATGGTGTCGGCATCGGCCGCCTCTGCGCCGAACTCGATATAGCCCACCCGGTCGAACATGAAGGAGACGGCGCCGGTTTCCGCCAGGTTGCCGCCGCTCTTGGTGAAGTAGGAGCGGATGTCGGAGGCCGTGCGGTTGCGGTTGTCGGTCATGGCCTCGACGATGATGGCGGCGCCTCCGGGGCCGTAGCCCTCGTAGCGGATCTCGTCGTAGTTCTCCGCGTCGCCGCCGGAGGCCTTGTTGATGGCCCGCTGGATGTTGTCCTTGGGCATGTTCTCGGCGCGGGCGGCGAGGATGGCTGCGCGCAGGCGCGGGTTCATGTTGGGGTCGGGCAGGCCCATCTTGGCCGCCACGGTGATTTCGCGGGCGAGCTTGGAAAACACCTTGGACCGCACCGCGTCCACCTTGCCCTTGCGGTGCATGATATTCTTGAACTGTGAATGCCCGGCCATCGGGGCCTCCGGAAGGTTCGGCCGAGAGCGGCTTGGATTTCAAGCGCCCGTCAGGCCGGAGAAGTTGACGATGGCCCGCTTATAAGGCGGCGAAGGGTCCAAGGCAAAGCCCCGCGGGCGTCTTTGTCGAAATGCCGTTTCGGCAACCGCTCAGCCGCTCGTACCCTCCATCCGGGCTAGGGCGAGCTTCAAGGCGCTCAGGCAATCGGGATCCAGGGCCGTGCCTGCTTCCCCGGCCATGATCGCCAGGGCCTTTGACACCGGCATGGCGGGCCGATACGGGCGATCGGCCGTCAGGGCGTCGAACACGTCGGCCACCGAGACGATCCTGGTCTCCCGGCTGATCTCGTCGCCCTTCAGGCCCCGGGGATAGCCCTTGCCGTCAAGCCGCTCATGATGGGCACCACCGATGCGGGCCAGTTCGCCGAAAGCGCCGATCCGGGACAGGATGGTCTCGCTGTAGAGCGCATGGTTGCGCATGGCCGCCATCTCTGTCTCGTCGAGGCGGCCCGGCTTGTCGAGGATCTCGTTGCTGATGCCGAGCTTGCCGATATCGTGCAGAAGGGCTGCCCGCCTGAGACGGCGGCGCTCTCCCGCCTCCAGCCCCATCTCCTCGGCGATCAGATCGGCAAAGAGGGCAACGCGGTCGCTGTGCCCGCGGGTGTAAGGGCTCTTGGAGTCGACCACCGTCGCAAAGGCCGCCGCGATGTCGTCGAGATAGTCGTCGTCGGCGATTTCGATCCGCCGGGCAGGCTCCAGGGAGAACACAGCCGTCTCCACGTCCCTGGATCCGAGCATGTTCCAGAAGGCCTGGTGGGCGGCAACTCGCTCGAAGGCTGCGACCACCTGGGGATCGAACCAGCCCCCCGAGCGCTCCTTCACCTCCTGACGGGCCGCGGCCTCGCCGGCGCTCATGTAGAAGACGTCCACGACCTGGGACAGAAGGGCGATGCGGCTGTAGACGGGGATCGCCTCCCCGGCGAGCCCGAGGGGCTTTCCGCCTCCATCCCAGTGCTCGTCGAGAGCCTGGATTCCCTCGGCGACAGCTTCCGGCAAGCGCAGCTGACGAGCGATCTCGGCACCCCGCTGGCAGCGGGTCTCAATCAATTCGCGGGCGATCTCACCCCCGTTCCGGACGATGTTGATGACGGCACGAAAGCGTTCCGCCAAGCCTGCCTTCAATCCTGTATGGGACAGCACGAAGCCCAGAACCTGCGGAAGCCGGTCGCCTACCGACTTGAAGTCCCGTTTGAAGGTGAGGTCGTCCGCAAGGTAAAGCTGGCAAATGCGCGCCGCATTGCTGCTGCACCCCAGATCCTTCAGCAGGAGGGTGTAGTAGAGTTCCCAGAGGGCGGCATCGCTCAAGCCCAGCTCGCGCCCCACATGAACGCCGATCCAGCAGGACCGCACGCAATGGCCGATCGGCTGGCCTTCGGTCATGTCCAGGGCATGGCTGAGAGCGCCCAGCACCTCCGACAGCCGGACGCCCTGCACGGCATCGGAAAGACTGCTGCCCCATTCGCGGTGTTGTACGCCCACTCACTGCCTCTGAAATCTGAACCCGGGGCAGCTTAGGACCGGGGCACTTAAAATATTGTGCCCGGAAACCCGAAAGGCCTCTCGCCTTGCCTCTAAAACCCGAGCCAGGACGGCAGGTTTTGAATCCCTGCCAGGATCAGATGATAGGAGGCGCCCAGCACCGTTGCCGTATAGGCAAGCCCCAGCAGGCCGATGAGGTAGCCCACGATCAGCAGGTAGCCGTCCTCCTCCATGATGGCGATGGAGGCGATGACGAGGGCGATGGAGGGCGGGAAGTTGGTCCCTGGGAAGGGAATCAGGACCGAAAGAGCGACCAGGAACGCGAAGAACCCGACCACCCGGTCGCCGATGGGGCCGAACAGGGGCAGCAGCCGGGGCTTGCAGTAGCTCTCGAGTTTCTTCAGGCGCGGCTCGGCGATGTCGATAAGGCGCTTGAACTTGGCGACGGAAACAGTCTGCCGGAGGATGAATTTCGGGAGCCAGGGGCGGGTATGGCCCAGCATCATCTGGATGCCGAAGATCAGGACCGGGGTTCCGACGAGGCCGGCGATGCCCGGGACGTTCGGCACGCAGTTGGGCAGGCTGAACAGAATCAGGACGAAGCCGAAGGCGCGCTCGCCGAAGGCCTCAATGATCTCCCGGATGGAGATCGTCTCTGCCTTGGCCTCATCGATCACGGCGCGCAGGACGGCGGATGCGCTTTGGTGCTCATGCGCCTTGTGAAATTCGCTCGTCTGCCGATAGACGTTGATCCTGCCGGTCCTGGTCGTCTTCGTGTCTGCGTCCACCGATCACCTCCGTGGCGCACAAGATGGGGACGACCCCGGCTCAAGCCAAGGTAGGGCGGCTGGAGCCTGCTCCTCAATCCCAGAAGCGCGGCCAGGTCTCTTCCAGGTTCGGCCCAAGGCGGACAGCCGCCACGCGAACGGCGAGGCCGGTGCGATCGTCGGTCTCGACGGCGATGCCGCAGAGGGTGCCCTCGCCCAGGCCCGGCTCCATGCGAGGCCCCGGGGTTTTCTGGAGGAAGCGGCGGATCGATTCCTCCTTCTGCATGCCGAGCACGGAATCGTAATCGCCGCACATGCCTGCATCCGACATGTAGGCCGTGCCTCCCGGCAGAACCCGGTGGTCGGCGGTGGGCACATGGGTGTGGGTGCCCACCACCAGGCTCGCCCGCCCGTCGAGGTGATGGCCCATGGCCTCCTTCTCGCTCGTCGCCTCCGCATGCACGTCGACGATCACCGCATCCGCCACCTGCCCCAGGGGGCAGGTCTCAAGTTCCCGGTCGACGGCACCAAATGGATCGTCGAGCGGATCCATGTAGAGGCGGCCCATGACGTTGACGACGAGGACCCGGGCGCCCGAGCGGGTGTCGATGAGGTTCGCGCCCCGGCCCGGCGTTCCCGAGGGATAGTTCACGGGGCGGATCAGCCGCGGCTGGCGCTCGATGAAAACAAGCGTCTCGCGCTGGTCCCAGGTGTGGTTGCCGAGCGTGATCGCATCGGCGCCTGCGGCCAGGACCTCTTCGCAGATCGCCTCGTTGATGCCGAAGCCCCCGGCGGAGTTCTCGCCGTTGATCACCACGCAATCGAGCCGCCAGCGGTCGCGAAGCCCGGGCAGGCGCTCGATCACCGCGTTGCGGCCGGGCCGCCCGACGATGTCGCCGAGGAAAAGAAGACGCATGACAACTCTCTATGCCGCTTGGGTCCGAATGAGTTCGGCTTCCGTGATGATAACGTCGAGCATCCGGTCATGGGGCTCGACCGGAACCCGATCGATCTCCTGAACCGCATAAGCCAAGCCGATGGTCAAGACGGGATGCTGCTCTTCGAGCGCCGCGATGGCCCGGTCGAAATGCCCCTTGCCATAGCCGATGCGCCCACCCCTGCGGTCGAAGGCCACGAGGGGAACGAGCAGCGCCTTGGGGAAAACCTCAGGCGCGTCGGGGCCCGGCTCGCGCACGCCGAAGCCGCCTTTGACCAGCACGTCGCCGGGCTGCCAGAGGCGCCAGCTCAGATGGGGGTGGAGAATCTGGGAGAGGGCAACATCCTGCCCGCGCGCAAGCAGCGCCTCCAGGAGAGGGCGCGGGTCGACCTCGCTGCGGATCGGCCAATAGGCTCCGACCGGGTTGATGTTCCGGAGATCGGGAAGATCGAGCGCCTGGGCGGCAATGCGCCGGGCGGCCTCCTTGCGGAAGCTCTTCTCAAGCGCATCCCGGCGCGCGAACCCCTCGCCGCGAAGCTGTTCTTTCCGTTCGGGAGGGGGAAGAGAGGTCATAAGGTGCGGAGCCACAAAAACCGTCGGAGAAGCGATCCCGGGAACCTACAAAGTAG
>JALYFY010000047.1 GCA_030777385.1 Pseudomonadota bacterium
TCCGCGCCGGCCCTCAAGGAACTTCGGCAGTTTCAAATCCCGTCCCAGCGACGTCTTCGGCTCATCGACCGCGAAACCCGGCTCGTCGGTGGCGATCTCGAACAGGATGCCGCCCGGCTCGCGGAAATAGACGGACCGGAAGTAGTTGCGGTCCTTCTGCTCCGTCGGATGCAGGCCGTGGTTCTCCGCGAGCTTGCGCACCATCTCGGCCTGATCGGCATCGTCCGATGCGCGGAAAGCTACGTGATGCACGGAGCCGCCGCCCATACGGCCGGGCAGGAAGCCGCCGGCGCTGCGGATATCGACGGTGCTGCCCATCAGGGCGTCCGACTTGTACCGCACGAGGGAGCCGTCGCGGGCCGCTTCGCGGAAGCCGAAAACGTCCGTCAGGATCGTGCCTGTCCGCTCGCCGTTCTCCACGAGCAGCGTCACGCCCTCAAGGCCCCGAACGGCATGCTCGGCCGGGATGTCGCCGGCCGCCCATGCGGCTTCGGAAGCAGCCCCTGGAATGCCCACGAGAGCAAGGCTCGTCCCGTGAGGGTCCTTGAAGGTCAGAACGCTCTGGCCGAAACGCTTTTCCACGCTGCCGTGCTCGACCCCCTGCTCGATGAAGCGGTGTGACCAATAGCCGAGAGCTCCTTCCGGCACACGGAAGGCCGTTTCCTGCGTCGAGCCGATGCCGTTCCGCCCGGGGGCCACATGCTCCCAGGGGAAGAAGGTGAGGATCGAGCCGGGCTGGCCGAGGCTGTCGCCGAAATAGAAGTGATAGGTGCCGGGATCGTCGAAGTTGACGGTCTTCTTGACGAGACGCAGGCCGAGGACGCGGGTGTAGAAGTCGAGATTGCGGCGGGCTGGGCCTGCGATGGCGGTGACGTGATGGATGCCGTGGTGCCGCATGGACGTGTTCCTTAACAAGAGCGCGGTTTTGCGCTGCATGGCTGAGGACATAAGTACCACCGAGAGCCGGTGAAGGGCGGAAAGGGCGACCTTGCGGGATTGCAAAGCTCCGGCAGCCCCATGAGCAAAGCCGCGCAAATGCTGGAAAAATGTCGCCAGCAAGATTCCAGCAACCAAAGAGACTCAACAACGCTTAACCTCAACGGCGATTCAGCATTGCGTGTTAACGGTTTAGGCCTGCTGCCCGTGTGAAGTTCACCCCAAGACAAGCGATCAACCGGCCATGAACAAAAGAAAAGCCGGGGGAGGTCAAACGGATGATGAACGACAGGCTTCGCGATTTCATCGACAGTGCCATCGAGACCCGCCGGGTTTCGGACGAGGATGTGAGATGTCTCCGGGACAGCATCCTGGGGGCAGGCATCACGAGCCGCATCGAGGTCGAGTCCCTGCTTGCCCTCGACCGTGCCGTCGAGCCTGATGAAAGCTGGAGCGCCGTTCTCACCAAGCTTGTGGTCGACTTCGTCGTTTGGAGGCGGGCTCCTCAGGGGGGCGTCAGCAACGACGACGCCCTGTGGCTCTCCACCGTTCTCGAAATCAGCGGGCCGTCCCCGAACGCCATGAACATCGCCTATGCGATCCTCGACGCGGCAGGCCATGTGGACGTGGCGCTTCTCGACTTCATCATGCGCGGACGCCAGCAGGCAAGGCTCTCCCAGATGGCCGCCTGAGGGCGGCAATGCCGTCTAACGCTAAATGCTGAAGAGGCCCCGCTTCCCCAAGGCACGGATGTGCAGTAACGGAGGTGGGGCTTAGTTTTTGTTTGGGTGGAGCGTTCGAGGGTTCATGTTCGACAAGATCCTGATTGCCAACCGGGGCGAGATCGCGTGCCGGGTCATCAAGACCGCCCGGCGGATGGGCATCAAGACGGTTGCCGTCTATTCCGACGCCGACCGGGACGCGCTCCATGTGGAAATGGCCGACGAGGCGGTTCATATCGGGCCGGCTGCTGCCGCTCAGTCCTATCTGGTGATCGAGAAGATCATCGAGGCTTGTAAAGCAACGGGCGCCCAGGCAGTCCACCCGGGCTATGGCTTCCTGTCGGAGCGCGAGGCCTTCCCGAAGGCGCTGGCCGAGGCCGGCATTGTCTTCATAGGGCCCAATCCGGGCGCGAT
>JALYFY010000048.1 GCA_030777385.1 Pseudomonadota bacterium
CTGCAGGATGTCGTCGCCATAGCCACCCATCAAGGCATCGTTGCCGACATCTCCGTACAGGATGTCCTCGTCGTCCCCGCCGCTCAGGGCATCGTTGCCTTGACCGCCGTACAGAATGTCATTGCCTGCGAAGCCGTAGAGCTTATCGTTGCCGTTGGCACTCTTGATGATGTCCTTGACGGCGACGCCATAGATAACATCGGCCTTGCTCTTTCCGATCTGGGTCAAGGTCTCTTTCGACTTGCTCCAGCTCCACTTCGCCACCTGGCGCCCATCCTGTGAAGGGTTGCTGTAGAGAGCACGGATAGCCTGGATATCCAGTGCCCCGATCTCGATGGGACCCATCTTGGCATCGCCTCCCGTGTAGCTCATCACCGTGTGCTTGACGTTGTCGAGGTCTGAGCTCAGCAGCTGCTTGTTATGCGGCATCTTGTGGAATGGATGCTTGAGGCCCAGCGCATGGCCGATTTCGTGAAGAAGGATGTAAAGCTTGAAGTTCGGGTTCTGCGAGAGTTCGGAACGGTACTGGGTATTCAGGTAGACGTTACCGCCGCTCGTATCCCGAACCTGGTCCGACCATCCATCCAAAGTGTCCCGGTTCAGCTCCGGGAACTCCGCCCAGGCGGTGAAATTCTGCCACGAAAATTGCCATTGAAACTTCAGCTCGGCCTCGCCTTTCTTGACCTCAAGGAAGCGTATGCCGCAGGCATCTCCCCACATCTTCAGGGCCTTCTGCGCCATGGCCTTGTCGGCTTTGCCGAACTTTGAGGCCCCCCAAGACAGGTTGTTGAATGAATAGGTGAGGAAGACAGGCTTCTTGCCGGCCTTCAAAGAAGAGAGAGCATTCCAGCTCTGGCCGGAGAGGATTTTTGTGTAATCTGGCATTTGGTGAAACGCAGCCCCGCTTTGAACCTATGCCCAGCTACAAGAAACGTCAGATTGTTTCAATTGTGACCTCTAAGGCATATTGTCTCTACCGCAGCGCCTCGGCGGCCTTCAAAACCTCCTCCGCATGGCCCGGCACCTTCACCTTCGGCCAGACCTGGGCAATGACGCCCTCGCGATCGATCAGCACCGTGGTGCGCTCCACGCCCATGTATGTGCGGCCATACATGCTCTTCTCCACCCAGACCCCGTAGGCCTCCAGCATGGTCTTGGCCTCGTCGGAGGCGAGGGTGAAATCGAGGGCATACTTTGCGCGGAACTTGTCGTGGCTCTTCAGGGAGTCGGGGGAAACGCCGATGATTTCGGTGTCTGCCGCGGAGAAAGCTTCACGGAGTGCTTGGAAGTTCTGAGCCTCCAGGGTGCAGCCTGGGGTGTCGTCCTTGGGGTAGAAATAGAGCACGACCTTGCGGCCCTTCAGGCTTTCCAGGCTGATCTCCCGACCATCTGTCGCAGGCAGTGCAAAGGCCGGAGCCTTGGTTCCAATGTTGAGAGGCATCGTTCGCCTTCCTTTCGGCGGATTGTACTGGTTGGAAGCCTCTCCTATGCACGGCTGAACGGGACAGTCGCGAGAAACGCCCAACACGGCTAAGTTGTCTCTTCTGATTCCCTGATCGGCGCGCGAGCGCAAGAACCGGATTGCTTGATATAACAAGAATGAAGCTTCCATTTCGTACCACGTTGCCCCGGCGAGAACCGGTCAAGCGGAGCCTCTTCAAGCGGGTGCTTCGTGGTACTCTCTATGTGAAGCTTGGCATTCTGGTCTTCGTGGCCGTTGCGCTCGGCCTGTTCTACCTGCGCCTGTCCGCTGCCCCCTTGAGCTTCGGACGCCTGCCGGAGCGGGTGGCCGAGGCGCTGGCGGCCCGCATCGGGCCCGGCTGGAACGTGACCTTGCGGAATACGGCCATCGAGCTGCACGACGGATCTCCGGCCCTGCGGGCCAACGGACTCGATATCAGGGCGCCCGGAGGCGCTCTCGTGCTTCGGGCGCCCTATGCGGTCTTCAGCGTCGATCTGTCTGCGCTGCTCACGGCCAATCTTCAGCCCAAATCGATCGAGGTTCGCGATCTGCAGCTGCGGGTTCTCGTCAACCGCGACGGCTCGCTGACCTTCTCGCCGGTCCAGGGAGCCGAGGGCGGCGATGCTGCGCCGCCGCCTGTCTCGCCTGATCCATCCAAAGAGGCTGCGGCATCGCTTGCCCGCGACACCGACGGACCTTCGCCGGTATCCGGCGCGGTTGGATCTCTGCTCGATCTCATCGTCGGTCCCGGAAGCGTCCTCAACTCCCTGAGCCAGGCGCAGCTGACCAATGCGCGCCTCGTCTTCGTGGATGCGGACGGGCGCGAGCGGGCCCGGTTCCACCGGGTGGATGCCGCCTTCGACTGGACCGAGAATGGCGGCCGTCGGTTTGCAGCGTCGGTCGAGGGGCCTCAAGGACCCTGGCAGCTGAGTGGCGATGCCAGGGCCGATGGCCAGGATGTTTACAGCGCATCAGTTGCCGCCAATGGGGCACCCATCAAGGACATTCTGCTGCTCACCGGATCGTCGGATCTGCCGGCGACCACGGATCTTGAATTCTCAGGCCGCTTCGACATCGCCTATGCGCATGGCCGCGTCAGGCAGCTGAAGACGCGGCTCGACAGCAATGCCGGGACGGTGCAGATCGACGACCCTGACACGTCGCCTTTCCCGGTCGAGCGGGCGACCATCGAGGCAAGCTGGAACGAGGGCGAGAAGGCGCTGGACCTGCATTCCCTCGACGTGAAGGGCGGCGAGACGCAGCTGCGCCTTCAGGGGCGGCTGTCGGCGCCGTCCGGAAGCAGTCCTTGGCGCCTGTCCCTCAACGGCCGGGATATCGTGTGGACTGGAGCCGCCCCGGGAGATCGGCCCCTCCAGGTCAGTGAGCTTGCTGCCGAGCTTTCAGGGCCGGATGGCGTTGCGATCAACAGCTTCACCCTGAAAGGGCCCGAGCTTTCAGCCAGCGTCACCGGCCTGTTGGGCACCTCCGCCGACCCCAAGGGCTTGCGGCTCAATGTGCGTGCGGACAAGACGAACCTTCGCTCCGCCTTGCGCCTCTGGCCCGAGGCCGTTGCTCCGCCGGTGCGAAGATTCCTCGTCTCCAACCTGAAGGCTGGCATCCTGGAGACGATCGACCTGAAGGTCGCAATGACAGGAGCCGACATCGCGAAGGCTGTTACGGGCGGTCCAACGCCCGACGAGTCCCTGAAGATCGATTTCGCCATCTCGCAAGGCGTTCTTCAGGCAGCCGACGGCCTCCCGCCGGTTTCCGGCATGAACGTGACCGGCCTGGTGACGGGCACGAAGGTTCTCGTCCGTGCACCCACAGGAGGAGTCCAGATGGCGGGCGGCCGTTTCTTGGCCGCTTCCGAGGGAGTGTTCGCTCTCGACAACTACTGGGACGATCAGGCGTTGGCGCGGATCGATTTCCGCCTGACCGGGGGAGCCGACGGCCTGGGGGCGCTCCTGCTCGAGCCGCGGATCAAGGAAATTGCCGGCTTCAACATCGACCCGGGCACCATGAAGGGCAAGGCGGATCTGCGCGTCGGCATCGGCCTTCCCGTGAACGACATTCCGGAATTCGCAAGCCTGCCCCTGAAGGTCGGCGGAACGGTCAATGACTTCGGGGTCGACAAGTTCTTCGGCAAGGACCGCCTGGAAGGCGCCAATCTGGCTATTGCCTATGACAAGGGCGACCTGTCCGTCAAAGGCGACGGCAAGCTTGCGGGAAGCCCGGCCGCCATCGACCTGCAGAAGAACAGGCAGGGCGGGCAGGCCAGCGTCGCGTTCTCCCTCGATGAGGCGGCGCGAACCAGGAGAGGGCTGTCCTTCGGCTCCCAGCTCACCGGAACGGTCGGTCTCAAGGCAAGCCTGCCTCTGGGGGCGTCGGCCCCCTCGATCATCATGGTCGAGGCGGATCTTGCCAGAGCCGGTGTGGATCAGCTTGTTCCCGGCTGGGTGAAGCCGGTCGGCAAGCCCGGCAAGCTCACCTTCACCATGGTCGATGGACCGGCCAACGAGATCAAGGACCTGCAACTCGACAGCGGTCCGGTGCAGTTGCGCGGAAGCGCGGTCCTGTCGGAGGATGGCGGCTTAGACAAGGCTGAGCTCTCCACCTTCAGGCTCTCGCCAGGCGATGACATGCGGGCACAGATCGATCGCTCAGGCGGCATCTACAAGGTCGCGATCCGGGGCAATGTGGGCGATGCCCGCCCCTTCGTGAAGGGTGGCGGGACAGCGCCAAGTCGCACCGCCGCAGCGCAACGGGAGGCTAAGGATTTCGACCTCGATCTGAACCTCAACATCCTCACCGGCTACAATGGGGAGGCGATCACCAATGCGTCCGTCAAAGCCTCCATGCGCAAGGACAACTTGCGTCAGCTCGACCTGAAAGGGCGCCTTGGCGCAACCGATATCCTCGGACGGACGGTGCCGCAGAACGGGGGCAGCTCCGTCGTGATCATTCAAGCGGAGGATGCCGGCGCGCTGCTGCGTTTTACCGATGTCTACAAGCGTATGTCCCGCGGCAATCTCATTCTCCAGATGGCGACGGGGGACGAGCCGCAGATGGGCCATGTGGTGATGCACTCGTTCGCCCTTGTGAACGAGCCTGCCCTGCGCCGCATCATTCCCACGCAAACCCAGATCATCGCCGGTCAGGACAAAGCCGGCAATCCGCAGGCGGTTCGCGTGGACGTGAACGAAATTCACTTCACGAAAGCCCGGCTCGATTTTGCCCGCTCGTCGGGCCGCATCGATTTCAAGGACGCGGCCATCTGGGGCAATCAGATCGGTTTTACGCTGGGCGGCTTCATCGATTATGCCCGTGACCGGCTCGATATATCCGGCACCTTCGTGCCGGCCTACGGACTCAACAATGTGTTCGCCCAGGTGCCACTGTTCGGGCCGCTGCTGGGCGGAGGGCAGAATGAGGGGCTGTTTGCGGTCAACTTCCGAATGGCGGGACAGGCCAGCGCCCCGTCGCTTACGGTCAATCCCCTGTCGGCTGTCGCGCCGGGATTCCTGCGCAAGCTGTTCGGGGTCGGCGGCGAGCCGCAGACAGGGTCGCTGCCCGCAACTCCCGACCGGTAACGGCCTTAGACGGCGCGCAGGAGAACGTGCTTCTTCTTGCCGAAGGACAGCTTGATCACGCCCTCAGAGGTCAGGTCCGACAGGCTCAGCGTGCCGCGCTCATCCAAGACGGTTTGGTCGTTCACCTTCAGGCCGCCGCTCTTCACCTGCCGCCGGGCTTCGCTCGATGAGGGCACGAGCTTGGCGTAATCGGGCCCGAAGGCGGCGAGCACGCCGAGGCCTTCTTTCAAAACATCCGAGGCGATCTCGACCGTCGGCAGGCTTTCGGCCAGCGCTCCCTGCTCGAAGGTCTTGCGGGCGGTTTCCGCCGCCAGCTCCGCCGCCTCGCGGCCGTGGAGGAGGGCGGTTGCTTCCGTTGCGAGAACCTTCTTCGCCTCGTTGATCTCGGCACCCTGGAGCGCTTCGAGCCGGGCGATCTCGTCCATAGGCAGGATCGTGAAGAGCTTCAGGAAGCGGGCCACGTCCGCATCCTCGGTGTTGCGCCAGAACTGCCAGTAATCGTAGGGGCTCAACATGTCCGCGTTGAGCCACACGGCCCCGGAGGCGGTCTTGCCCATCTTGGCACCGGACGCCGTCGTCAGCAGCGGGCAGGTGACCGCATAGAGCTGCGGCGTGCCGAGGCGGCGGCCGAGATCGATGCCATTGACGATGTTGCCCCACTGGTCCGAGCCGCCCATTTGCAGCACGCAGCCGTAGCGCTTGTTGAGCTCCACGAAGTCGTAGGCCTGGAGGATCATGTAGTTGAATTCCAGGAACGACAGCTCGTGCTCCCGGTCGAGGCGCAGCTTCACGCTGTCGAAGGCCAGCATGCGGTTGACGGAGAAATGCCGGCCCACATCGCGCAGGAACTCGATGTAGTTGAGCTTGGTCAGCCACTCGGCGTTGTCGACCATCATGGCATCGGCCTTGCCCTCGCCGAAGGAGATGAAGCGGGAGAAGACCGTCTTGATGCTGTCCTTGTTGGCTTCGATCTGCTCGACGGTGAGAAGCTTGCGGCTCTCGTCCTTGCCGGAAGGGTCGCCCACCCGGGTCGTGCCACCGCCCATGAGGGTGATGGGCTTGCCGGCACCGGTCTTCTGCAGCCAGTGCAGCATCATGATCGAGAGCAGGTGCCCCACATGGAGAGACGGACCGGTGCAGTCATAACCCACATAGGTGGTGAGCCGGTTCTCCAGGGCCGCAGCGTCCACACCATCGAAATCCGAGGTCTGGTGAATGAAGCCCCGCTCGGTGAGCACCTTCAAAAATTCGGAACGTGGCGCGTTCATCGCGTCTCTCGTGTCTGGTCGCTTTTCGGTGGATGATGTTCAGGCTGCTTCTTCGGTATTGCCGAGACGCTTGTTCAGATACTCGTCCACGGACACCATCAGCTCGTCGACCTTGCCGTCGAAGAAGTGGTTGGCGCCGTCGATCACTGCGTGTTCGAGCTTCACGCCCTTCTGGGTCTTCACCTTCTCGATGACGCTGACCACGTCCTTGACCGGGGCCACGCGATCTTCCGAGCCGTGCACGAAGAGGCCGGAGGAGGGGCAGGGGGCGAGGAACGAGAAATCGTAGCGGTTGGCCATGGCGGCAATGGAGATGAAGCCTTCGATCTCCGGGCGGCGCATGAGGAGCTGCATGCCGATCCAGGCACCGAAGGACACGCCGGCGATCCAGCAGGCGCGGGCATCGGGGTTCATGGACTGGGCCCAGTCGAGGGCGGCGGCCGCATCCGACAGCTCGCCTTGGCCGTGGTCGAAGGCGCCCTGGCTGCGGCCCACGCCGCGGAAGTTGAAGCGCAGGACCGAGAAGCCGCGCTTTGCGAAGTCATAGTACAGATTATAGACGATCTGGTTGTTCATCGTCCCGCCGAACTGCGGGTGCGGGTGCAGGATGATGGCGATGGGAGCGCCCTTTTCCTTGGCGGGCTGGTAGCGCCCCTCGATACGGCCGGCAGGACCCGTGAAGATGACTTCAGGCATATACGCGAACCTCTTGATCACCTCTCCGTTGAGAGAGGGAAAACCCCAGACGACCTTGACTCTTGGCCGCGGATTCTCATAAAGAACCCTTAGAACTATTCTAAATTGTTCCTTTGTTTCAAATATCTCAGGCAGCTTCGGCCTGCGGGAGAAACATCGGACACATGTGGTTGCGGTGCTTTAGCACGGCAACCAGGGTCGGTTGCAAGAATTTCATGAGGCTTCAAGGCAGCCATGGCGATGGGCCAGCGCACATACCTCGACCACAACGCGACTTCGCCCCTGCGGCCGGAGGTTGCCGAGGTGGTTCTG
>JALYFY010000049.1 GCA_030777385.1 Pseudomonadota bacterium
GAGCGGGGTTGTTCTTGCTCATAGTCGCAAAGACACCGCCAATGCAGCCGTAATCGATCGGCATGCCCGCCATTCGATCGGCCTGATGCGGCGTCTTCAGCGTCAATCCGATAATCGCGCGTAGGCCGAGCAGGTCGCGTGCATCGTTGGGATGCATGTCGTCCTGGCCGAGGTGAACGCCGTCGGCGCCTGCGGCCAGCGCGATATCAACACGGTCGTTGACCAGGAGCGGCACGCCGGTTCCTTCAAGCACCGCCTTCAGGGCGCGGGCCAGTTCCACAAGGCGCCGGCCCTCGCCACGCTTATCCCTGTACTGGATGAGGGTCGCGCCGCCAGAAACAGCCCGCCGAACGAGGTCGACGGGATCCCGGCCACCTGTTCGTTCTGGATCGATGATGCCGTAGAGCCGGAGATCGACTGAGTTCATGACACTCTCCCGCAGGTGACGAGGGTTGCTGGATCGAGGTGAAAGAGCGCATCGAGGAAGGCCGGCTGGAACGTGCCTGGCCCGTTTGCCTCATGCGCGGCGATCTCGCCTGCTACGCCTGTGACGAGCAGAGCTGCGGCGGCGGCCTCAATGGCGCTGCCGTGCAGGGCCGCGAAGGCCGCAACGAGGGCAGTCCCGGCACACCCCATGGCGGTCACGCGGGTCATGAGCGGATGGCCGTTCTCGACGCAAAGAACGTTGTTGCCGTCTGCGATCAGGTCCACCGCACTGGTCAGAGCCACAACTGTCCGGTAACGTTTTGCGAATGCCTGAAGGGAGCCCGGCGTCGCATCCTCTCCTGCGAGGGTCATGAACTCCGCCGCATTGCAGCGCAGGACTTGCGGCTCACCCGCAAGGCAGGAGCGGGCAAACACCAAGCGGGACGGAGAAGCTTCGACAAAGACAGGATCGAGCACCCACGGCTTGGCGTGGTTGCGTGCGGTGGCGATAGCCTCTGGAATCGCGGCGCGCCGGTCGCTGTCGAGCGTTCCTAGGTTGACGAGCAGTGTATCCGAGCGGCTCGTGAACGCAGAGACTTCCTCCGGCGCGACAGTGAGAGAGGGGATGCCCCCGGCCGCGAGCAGTAGATTGGCCGTGAAGGTCTGCGCCGCTGCGTTCGTGATTGCATGCACGCGAATGCGTTCGGCCCGAAGGCGTTCAAGCAGGGAGCCAGCCAGAGCTGGAAGATCAGAAGCGTCCAGGATGGACGTTGGTGCGCTCGTCATCTCGCAATCCCTCCGCCGGCATGATCCGGATCAGGTTCGATGGGTTGATCTCGGCGAGACCTCTCAGCCCGGATGGGCACCCCAAGGAGATAGAGGCGAGATAGCCCTCCCAGTTGGGTTTGGCAAGGTTCAACCTCGTGGGACTGCGCGACGGGTTGACAGCCGGAAGGGGGGCACCGACTATCCAAGCCGTTCCGAGGGGAGCCCTGTGAGGGGCTGAGAGTCGGCTGATCCGCCGTGACCCTTGAACCTGATCCGGGTCATACCGGCGGAGGGACTGGAACTATCGAGCACGACAAGAATCCCTCAGCTCGCTTTGCCCGGATCTCCCTTTGTCCAAGAGGAGAGATCCAGTGACCATACACATCGATAAGCCCAAGGACGGCCCCCTGTCCGTCACCACCGGACCCATCCAAGGCTCACGCAAGGTCTACGCCACTCCGGAAGAGCGGTCGGACATCCGGGTTCCTGTTCGTGAGATCGTTCTGACGGATCCCGATGAGCCTCCGGTCCGCGTCTACGATCCGTCAGGACCCTACACGGACGCCGATACGGCCATTGAACTCAGCAAGGGACTTCCGCTTGTGCGGGGGCCCTGGATTGAGGCCCGCAGGTATGAGGTGATAGAAGCCCGGCCGGTGAAACCGGAAGACAACGGGCACGTCCCCGCGAATAAGCTCGTCGCACCATGCCCGGCCGAGCGGGTGGTGCGCCGCGCTGCACCAGGTCAGATGGTGACCCAGTACGAGTTCGCGCGGGCAGGGATCATTACCGAAGAAATGATCTACGTCGCTCATCGTGAGAACCTCTGTCGCGAGGCGATGCTGGCAGGAGCCGAGGCAAAGATCGCCGACGGCAAGAGCTTCGGAGCCTCAATCCCGCCCTTCATCACGCCGGAATTCGTGCGACAGGAGGTTGCCCGCGGGCGCGCCATTATCCCCGCCAACATCAATCACCCGGAACTGGAGCCAATGGCAATCGGGCGCAACTTCCTGGTCAAGATTAACGCCAATATCGGAAACTCGGCGGTCGTCTCGACAGCGGCAGAGGAGGTGGAAAAGCTCGTCTGGGCGATCCGCTGGGGCGCTGACACGGTGATGGATCTGTCAACCGGACGCAACATCCACAACATCCGCTCCTGGATCATACGCAACTCACCGGTGCCGATTGGCACGGTGCCCATCTACCAGGCGCTTGAGAAGGTAGGAGGTGACCCAGTAAAGCTCGATTGGGAGGTGTTCAAGGACACGCTCATTGAGCAGGCCGAGCAGGGGGTCGACTACTTCACCATTCATGCGGGCGTGCGTCTTCCCTATGTGCCGCTCACAGCCAACCGGGTCACTGGGATCGTTTCCCGTGGCGGCTCGATCATGGCGCGCTGGTGTTTGGCACGTCACAGGGAGAGCTTTCTCTACGAGCGCTTTGATGAGATCTGCGACATCATGCGGGCCTATGACGTGTCCTTCTCGTTGGGTGACGGCCTGCGACCTGGCTCCATTGCCGATGCCAACGATGGAGCGCAGTTCGCCGAATTAGAGACGCTGGGCGAACTCACCAAGATCGCGTGGGGCAAGGGCTGCCAGGTTATGATCGAGGGGCCCGGTCACGTGCCGATGCACAAGATCAAGGTGAACATGGACAAGCAACTCCGTGAATGCGGAGAGGCGCCCTTCTACACCCTCGGCCCGCTCACTACGGACATTGCTCCCGGATACGATCACATCACGTCGGGCATTGGTGCCGCCATGATTGGCTGGTTTGGAACGGCGATGCTCTGCTATGTGACGCCGAAGGAGCACCTGGGGCTCCCGAACCGTGACGATGTGAAGACTGGTGTCATCACCTACAGGATCGCCGCCCATGCGGCGGACCTTGCCAAGGGGCATCCGGCGGCACAAGCGCGGGATGATGCCCTGTCCCGGGCACGCTTCGACTTCCGCTGGGAGGATCAGTTCAACCTCTCACTCGATCCGGACACGGCTCGCGCCTACCATGATGAGACACTGCCGAAGGATGCGCACAAGGTGGCGCATTTCTGCTCGATGTGTGGGCCGAAGTTCTGCTCGATGAAGATCACGCAGGATCTGCGGGCGGAGGTTGCGGCGATGAGCCCTGAAGCCCAGGAGCGATTTGCTGGCATGCGCGTCAAGAGCCGGGAGTTCTTGGAAAGCGGCGGCAAGCTCTACGTTGACCGACCCTGAGGTCCTGGATGTGGTGGACATGCCGCTTGTCGAAGGGGGCGTGTCCACCACGAAGGATGCAGTCTCGCCTGAATTGGCTGGGATTTTACGCTCGTGCGCTCCTCCCAGAGAGGCCAAAGGGCAGGGGCGCTGATCTAACGACAGCTCTTGGGACGAGGCAGAAGTGAGTCGAAGGTCGGCTTAAGGCAGGAGCAGCAGACGTTGCGAAGGCAGAGGATTCCGTGGTGTGACCCGATACAGACGGCCGCACCAGTGCCGGTTACGGCGTGCAGATGGCAGAACAGCGGCGATCGGCGGAAGCCTTTTGAAGCGCTGTTCTAAGATCAATGCGGACTTGGCTCAATTGTCGGGATGTGAGAGGTAGGCCGCAGCTAATGGTTAGCTTGAGACAATAAGGACAACATGACTATCTCGATCCGTTCGGCACAGGAAGCGGATGCAATGCTGATTGCACAGTTGCATTTTCATA
>JALYFY010000050.1 GCA_030777385.1 Pseudomonadota bacterium
CCGCCTTGGGCCAGCGCCAAACCGGTCGCGCCAGTTTGCCTAAAAGAACCGTGCGCGAAGAGGCAGTCTGGCTCTTCCTTACACCTACCACAGCGAGCCGGGCTGCCCAGCGCGCCACCCTCGATCATCTACAAGGCTCGCAGCGCAAGCTGCGGGCCCACAGGTGCTGGCCCGGCTTGCGTCCTGGCCTGACATCACCGGAGCACACCCTATATTCCCACCCATGGCGCTGCGTTCCACAGACATCCTCACCCAGACCCCGCAAGGGCTCTACTGCCCCCTCGGCGACTTCCACATCGATCCGGTCCGCCCGGTGAAGCGGGCGCTGATCACCCATGGCCATTCGGACCATGCCCGCGCGGGCCACCGCCACGTGATGGCCACCCGGCAGACGCTGCTTATCATGGGCGTGCGCTACGGCGAGGATTTTGCGGGCTCCACGCAGGAGGCCGCCCTTGGCGAGAGCATCCGCGTCGGCGATGTGACCGTGCGCTTCACCCCCGCGGGCCATGTGCTGGGCTCGGCGCAGATCACTATTGAGGCCGGCGGCACCCGCGTCGTGGTCTCGGGCGACTACAAGCGCGCCGAGGACCCGACCTGCCTTCCCTACGAGGTCGTGCCCTGCGACGTCTTCATCACCGAGGCGACTTTCGGCCTGCCCGTCTTCCGCCATCCGGACACCCGCGCCGAGGTGCGAAAGCTCCTCGATTCCGTGGCTCTTTTCCCCGAGCGAACGCACATCGTCGGGGCCTATGCACTGGGCAAGGCGCAGCGCGTCATGGCGCTTCTCAGGGAAGAAGGCTACGACCGGCCGATCCATCTCCATGGCGCCATGGAGCGCCTGACGGAATTCTACAAATCGGAGGGCATTCCCTTAGGCGAGACCCCGAAAGTGGTGGCCGCCGAGCGCTCGAAGCTCGCCGGCGCCATCGTGGTCTGCCCGCCCTCCTCCATTCAGGACCTCTGGTCCCGCCGTTTCCCCGACCCCGTCACCTGTTTCGCCTCCGGCTGGATGCGGGTTCGCGCCCGGGCCCGGCAAAAGGGCGTGGAGCTGCCCCTGGTGATCTCGGACCATTCCGATTGGGACGATCTCTGCCGCACGATTCAAGAGACCGGCGCAGGCGAGGTCTGGGTCACCCACGGCCAGGAGGATGCCCTGGTCCATTGGTGCACCACCCACGGCATCAAGGCCCGCCCCCTGCACATGCTGGGCTATGGGGACGAGGGCGAGGCGGAGGAGGCAGCTCACCCTCCCCTTGAGGGGGAGGGTCGCGAGCACAGCGAGCGGGGTGGGGTGGAGACGCGAAGCTCGGAAAATGTCGGCGCCAATCACCCCACCTCGGCTCTCCGAGCCGATCCTCCCCCTCAAGGGGAGGATAAGGGGAAAATACGATGAACCGCTTCGCCGCCCTCCTCGACCGACTGATGTTCGAGCCGCGCCGCAACGCGAAGCTGCGGCTGCTCATGGACTATTTCAGCCATACCCCCGACCCGGACCGCGGCTATGCGCTCGCGGCCATGACCGGCGCCCTCATGTTCAAGGAGGCCAAGCCAGGCCTGATCCGCGGCCTGGTCGAGGAGCGGACCGATCCGGAGCTGTTCCGCATGTCCTACCACTATGTAGGCGACCTCGCCGAGACGGTGGCGTTGATCTGGCCCGCGCCGGGGCATGAGAGCGTCGCGCCTGCGGCCTCCGAGACACCGGCCATTGGCCACAACAATCCCCCTCCCCATGTTCCGAGCTTGACCGAGGTCATCGAGACGCTCGCGACCACCAGCAAGAGCGACCTGCCGGCCCGGATGGCCGGGTGGATGGATGCGCTTGACGAGACGGGACGCTGGGCGCTGATCAAGCTGATCACCCGGGAGCTGCGCGTCGGCGTCTCGGCGCGCTTGGCCAAGACGGCGGTGGCCCAGCTCGGCGACATCGAGCCCGACGAGATCGAGCTGGTCTGGCACGGGCTGGAAGCGCCCTACGAAGAGCTGTTCGCCTGGGTCGAGGGCCGGGGCGAGAGGCCCGAATCAGGCAATCCCGCGCCCTTTCGCCCCTCCATGCTGTCGCATCCCCTGGAGGACGAGGATTTCGGCAAGCTCGACGCATCCGAGTTCCTGGCCGAGTGGAAATGGGACGGCATCCGCCTCCAGGCCGCCTCGGGGCACGGGAGCGACGGACGCCCGGTCAAGCGCATCTATTCCCGCACCGGCGAGGACGTTTCCCGCGCGTTTCCGGATCTGGTCGAGGCCCTGAATTTCGACGGCGCCATCGACGGGGAGCTGCTGATCGTGCGCGATGGCCGGGTGCAGAGCTTCAACGTGCTCCAGCAGCGCCTGAACCGGAAGGCCGTGACGCCTAAGCTCATCGCCGAGTTTCCGGCGCACCTGCGCGTCTACGACATCCTGTTCGAGGGCGAGGAGGACCTGCGCGCCCTCCCCTTCGCCGAGCGGCGCAGGCGCCTGGAGGCGTTGGTCGCCCGGCTCGACGATCCGCGCATCGACCTTTCGCCCATGGTGCCCTTCACGACCTGGGAGGATCTTGCCGCAGCCCGCGCCGATCCGGCCGCCGTCGGCGCCGGTCCCGATGCGGACGCCATCGAGGGCTGCATGGTCAAGCGGGCAAGCAGCCCTTATCTCCCCGGCCGCCCCAAGGGCTACTGGTACAAGTGGAAGCGCGATCCCTACCTCGTTGATGCGGTCATGATGTACGGTCAGCGCGGGCATGGAAAGCGCTCGTCGTTTTACTCCGACTACACCTTCGGGGTCTGGCGCGGGGAGCCGGGCCATGAGGAGCTGGTGCCGGTGGGCAAGGCCTATCACGGCTTCACCGACGAGGAGCTGGTGAAGCTCGACCGTTATGTCCGCAACCACACGGTCAACCGCTTCGGCCCGGTGCGGGAGGTGGAATACGGCAAGGACCGGGGCCTGGTGCTGGAGGTGGCCTTCGAGGGCCTGCAGCGCTCGACCCGGCACAAATCGGGGGTCGCCATGCGCTTTCCCCGCATCAATCGCATCCGCTGGGACAAGCCTGCGGCGGAAGCCGACCGGATCGAAACCCTGGAAAAGATCCTGGAACGGGGCGAGCAGGAGGTGCATCCGTTAAAGGATCAGGAGGCATGACGATGCTGAATGTGGAAACCCTCTCCGAGGCAAGCGTAACACAGCAGGTCAATGGCCGGCTTCTGGTGGACACCAGCGGCCAGGGCTTTACCGAGATCACGGAAGCCGTGTCGCGCTGGGTGTTCGGAACCGGCATCCTGCATGGCCTTCTGACGGTCTTCTGCCGCCACACCTCGGCCTCCCTGGTCATCCAGGAAAATGCCGACCCGGACGTCCGGCAGGACCTGATGACCGCCCTTGACCGGCTTGCTCCGCGGGATGCGGGCTATGTCCACTCCACCGAAGGTCCGGACGACATGCCCGCCCATATCCGCACCGTTCTGTCCGGGGTGTCCTTGAGCATTCCGGTGATGGAGGGCCAGATGACCCTGGGAACCTGGCAGGGCCTCTACCTGGTCGAGCACCGGGACCGGCCCCACCGCCGCGACCTTATTGTGCACCTCATCGGGGCATAATCCCCATTGGCACCTGCGTTACCCCCTGCGCTTTCTGGTAGAATGGCGGCGGTTTTCGATTGCCGCCTTGCAATTTCGCCGGGGATGCGGCTAAGGCTCAGGGAAGCCTCTCGTGGGAGAAGACACGCGTGCAAAGTCAAACCACCACGATCATCATTGCCGATGACCATCCGTTGTTTCGTGGAGCCCTGAGGCAGGCCGTTGCCTCCATCATGCCCCAGGCGCGCGTGATGGAAGCAAGCGGCATGGACGACCTGAATGCAGCTTTGACCCAGGAGCGGGACGTCGACCTGATCCTGCTCGACCTGACCATGCCGGGCGTGCAGGGCTTTTCCGGGCTGATGTCGCTTCGAGCTCAATACCCGGAACTGCCGGTCGTGATCGTGTCCGCCACGGAAGAGGCGACCGTGATCCGCCGGGCCATGGATTTTGGCGCTTCGGGCTTCATCCCCAAATCCATCGACATCGACAGCATCGGCGGCGCCATCCAGGCGGTGCTCGCCGGAGACACCTGGACCCCGCCGGACGTGGACCTGTCCGCCTCCGAGGATCCGGAAACCGCCGATCTCGTCCGCCGCCTCGGCACCCTCACGCCGCAGCAGGTGCGTGTGCTCACCATGCTGTCCGAGGGCCTGCTCAACAAGCAGATCGCCTATGAGCTCGGCGTTTCCGAGGCCACCGTGAAGGCCCACGTCTCGGCCATTCTCGACAAGCTCGGCGTCGACAGCCGCACGCAGGCCGTGATCGCCGCGTCCAAGATCGGCGTGACCCAGCGCCCCTCTCAGGCCGGGGCCGATTAAAGCCGCTCGATAAACCCGTCGATGCGTGACAGCGCCTGCTCGGTGAGTGCGCTGTCGAAGCGGATGAACACATGGCAGCCTCCCGGCCAGACCGCGAGATCGGCCTTGTTGCCCGCGGCCGCCCAGCGGGAGGCCATGAAGAGGGTATCGTCCAGGAGCAGGTCACGGGTGCCCACCGAGAACAGCGCCGGCGGCAGGCCCTGGAGATCAGCATAGAGCGGCGACACGGCAGGGTCGCGCCGCTCGAGATCGGGGCCGCAGAAGTTGTCTGCGAAAACCCTGACGCCGGGGGTGTTCAGGATGAGCGGCTCGTCACCCCAATTGGCCACGCTCGGGGTCATGCTGACGTCGTAGCAGCCGGCAAAGAGGTTCGCGCCCCGGAAGGGCTTGAGGCCGTGCTTGTCCCGCAGGCGCAGCAGGGTCAGGGCAGAGAGATGCGCACCGGCCGATTCACCGCCGATGAAAAGGCGCGACGTGCCGAACCGGCTCTCGGCCTCCCGCAGGAGCCACAGGGCCGC
>JALYFY010000051.1 GCA_030777385.1 Pseudomonadota bacterium
GCATCGCGCATTTCCTCGAGCACCTGATGTTCAAGGGCACGGAAAAGCATCCGGCCGGCGAGTTCTCGAAGGTGGTCTCTGGCCTCGGCGGCCAGGAGAACGCCTTCACGTCCTTCGACTACACGGCTTACTTTCAGCGCGTCGCCCGCGAAAACCTGCAAACCATGATGGAGTTCGAGGCCGACCGCATGACGAACCTCCTCCTGGAGGAGTCGGTCATCGGCCCGGAGCGTGACGTGGTGCTGGAAGAGCGCCGCATGCGCGTCGAGACCGATCCGTCGGCCCAGCTCTCCGAGGCCATGGCGGCATCGCTCTTCGTGCATCATCCTTACGGCATTCCGATCATCGGCTGGATGCACGAGATCGAGACCCTGAACCGCGAGCATGCGCTCGACTATTACCGCCGCTTCTACACCCCTGAGAACGGCATCCTGGTGGTGGCCGGCGACGTGACCGAAGACGAGGTGCGCCGCCTGGCCGACGCCACCTACGGCCGCATCGCCCCGCAGGGCAAGCGCCCGGTGCGGGTGCGTCCCCGCGAGCCGGAGCCCGTGGCCGCCCGCCACATCACGGTCGCCGACCCGAAGGTCGAGCAGCCGACCATGCAGCGGCTGTATCTGGTTCCGTCCTGCCGCACAGCGACGCAGCGCGACTGCTACTCGCTCGAGCTTTTGGCAGAAGTCATCGGCGGCGGGCCGACCTCCTACCTCTACCGCAAGCTCGTGATGGAGCGCGGCATCGCCGTGAATGCGGGCGCCTGGTACATGTCCTCCTCCATGGAGGACACCCGCTTCTGCGTTTATGCGGTGCCGGCCGAGGGCGTCTCGCTCCAGGCGCTGGAAGAGGCCGTCGACGGCGTGCTCAAGACGGTTCCCGCCGAGGCGCTGGATGCGGATTCCATCGAGCGCGCCAAGACGCGCCTCGTGGCCGAGACGATCTATTCCACCGACAGCCAGTCCTCGCTCGCCCGCATCTACGGCTCGGCGCTGGCCATCGGCGAAACCATCGAGGAAGTGCGCCGCTGGCCGGTCGAGATCGAGACCGTTCTCAAGGACGATCTGGCCTCCGCCGCCGAGCGCTATCTCGTCCCCCGCCGCTCCGTGACGGGCTATCTGCAGAAGTCGGCCGCCTAACGCCGCCTGCACAAGTACTGAGGTAATGATGACCGCTTCCGTCGAAACCCTGTCCTCGTCCCCCACAACGGTGAAGGCCCTGACCTCGGCCGGCGGCGTCGAGGCTTGGCACGTGGAATCCGATGTGGTTCCGCTGATCGCCGTCTCCTTCATTTTCGAGGGCGGCTCGGCGCATGACCCTGCGGACAAGCCCGGCGTGGCGCAGATGCTCGCCCGCCTGCTCGACGAAGGCGCGGGCGACTACGATTCCGACGCGTTCCAGGAACGCCTGGCCGCTCGCGCCATCGAGCTGTCCTTCAATGCGGGCAACGACGCGCTCGGCGGCTCCCTGAAGACCCTGGTCAAGCACGCGGACGAGGCTTTCGAGCTGCTGCGCCTGGCGCTCGCCGAGCCGCGCTTCGATCAGGATTCCATCGAGCGCGTGCGCGCCCAGACCATCGCGGGCCTCAAGTACCAGCAGAACGATCCAGGCGTCATGGCGACGCGCAGCTTCTTCGAGGAGGGCTTTGCAGGCCATCCTTACGGCCGCCCGACCTCCGGCACGCCCGAGAGCGTGGCGGCGATCACGCGGGACGATCTCGTGGCCATGCACCGGGCCATCATCGCCCATGGGCGCGTCAAGGTCGCGGTGGTTGGCGCCATCGGCTCCGACAGCCTCGCCGGCCTCCTCGACAAGGTGTTCGGCTCGCTTCCGGAAGCCAAGGCCCTCGGCATCATCGAGCCCGCAACGCTCCAGAAGATCGGATCGCGCATCGTGGTCGATCTCGACGTGCCGCAATCGGTGATCCGCTTCGGCACGCCCGGCATTGCCTGGCGCGATCCCGGCTTCATCCCGGCCTATGTGCTCAACCACATCCTGGGCGGCGGCGCCTTCACGTCGCGCCTGTTCCAGGAGGTGCGCGAAAAGCGCGGCCTTGCCTACAGCGTCGGCACCTCGCTTGTGAGCTACCGCTCCGCCGCCATGACCTGGGGCTACACCGCCACCAAGAACGAGCGCGTGGTCGAAGCCCTCGACGTGATCGCCGAGGAGATGGCGAAGCTCACGAGCGAAGGCCCCTCCGACGAGGAACTGCAGAAGGCCAAGGACTATCTCATCGGCTCCTACGCGCTTGGCTTCGACACCTCCACGAAGATCGCCCACACCCTGGCGCAGATCGCCTTCGAGGGCCTCGGCATCGATTACATCGGCCGCCGCAACGCTCTTGTTTCCGCGGTGACCCAGGCCGACATCCACAAGGCTGCGGAGCGCATCTTCGGCGACGGCCGGATGCTCACCGTGATCGCGGGACGGCCGACGGGGGTGTAGTCCATCCGCCAATAGACCGGATCGATACCTTCAGCGGAGCCTCCTTGGGTGTGGACCTGAAGGGCCGCGTCAGCGAAATCGGATCTTCTTCAAAGCCTGTGCTCCAGATTTGCCATCCGTGTCATTCCCGGCGAACGAAGTGAGGAAAGGGAATCCATAGCGCTGAGCGTGTGAGTGGATTCCCTTCACTCACTTCGTTCGCCGGGAATGACACGGATGGCAAATCTGGAGCACAGGCTTTGAAAGAGGGTCGATTTCGCTGACCCGGCCCTTCAGGTCCACACCCAAGGAGGCGCCGCTGAAGGGATCGATCCGGTCTATTGGCGGATGGACTACACCCCCGTCGGCCGTCCCGCGATCACGGTGAGCATCCGGCCGTCGCCGAAGATGCGCTCCGCGGCCTTGTGGATGTCGGCCTGGGTCACCGCGGAAACAAGAGCGTTGCGGCGGCCGATGTAATCGATGCCGAGGCCCTCGAAGGCAATCTGCGCCAGGGTGTGGGCGATCTTCGTGGAGGTGTCGAAGCCAAGCGCGTAGGAGCCGATGAGATAGTC
>JALYFY010000052.1 GCA_030777385.1 Pseudomonadota bacterium
CTCGTCCGCCGCCTCGGCACCCTCACGCCGCAGCAGGTGCGTGTGCTCACCATGCTGTCCGAGGGCCTGCTCAACAAGCAGATCGCCTATGAGCTCGGCGTTTCCGAGGCCACCGTGAAAGCCCACGTCTCGGCCATCCTCGACAAGCTCGGCGTCGACAGCCGCACCCAGGCCGTGATCGCCGCGTCCAAGATCGGCGTGACCCAGCGCCCCTCCCAGGCCGGGGCCGATTAAAGCCGCTCGATAAACCCGTCGATGCGCGACAGCGCCTGCTCGGTGAGTGCGCTGTCGAAGCGGATGAACACGTGGCAGCCTCCCGGCCAGACCGCGAGATCGGCCTTGTTGCCGGCTGACACCCAGCGGGAGGCCATGAAGAGGGTGTCGTCCAGGAGCAGGTCGCGGGTGCCCACCGAGAAGAGCGCCGGCGGCAGGCCCTGGAGGTCGGCATAGAGCGGCGACACGGCAGGATCGCGCCGGTCGAGATCCGGGCCGCAGAAATTCTGCGCAAAAACCCTGACGCCGGGGGTGTTCAGGATGAGCGGCTCGTCACCCCAGTTGGCCACGCTCGGGGTCATGCTGATGTCGTAGCAGCCGGCAAAGAGGTTCGCGCCGCGGAAGGGCTTGAGGCCGTGCTTGTCCCGCAGGCGCAGCAGGGTCAGGGCCGAGAGATGCGCACCGGCCGATTCACCGCCGATGAAAAGGCGCGACGTGCCGAACCGGCTCTCGGCCTCCCGCAGGAGCCACAGGGCCGCTGCTTCGCAATCGTCTGGTCCCGCCGGGAAAGGATGTTCGGGCGCGAGCCGGTATTCCACCGACACCACGGCCAGGCCGCAGCGGTCTGCAAGGCGGTCGAGCCACGGATCCTGCTCGTCCGCCGTACCCCAAGTCCATCCGCCGCCATGGATGTGGAAATAGACGCCGCGCGGGTTGTCCGGGGCGATGATGCGCAAGGGGATCGGCCCGCCTGGGCCGTCGATTGCTATGGTCTTGGCCCTGGGGCTCTGCGGCATGAGCGGGAAAGGCCCGATGCCCTTCCGGCGGTTCTCGCGCACCACCGCGGGAGGCATGGTCCACAGCGCCCCCAGATTGGACAGCTTTGCCACGATGTCGGCGTTCTGGGCGCGGATCTCGTCGCTGATGGCGGAGGGGTCGAAAAGGGCTGGATCGATCATGCGAAGCTCAAGGTGGTTGCGTTCATCGCCGGCCCTTGCGATGAAGCACACGCAAAGCCCCAGGTCTAGCTACGCTTTCTTCCAGTGACGCTTTCTGACGAGATCGAGGATATGTCCAACCTGAACCGTTTTCTCGGCGGCTCCCCCGGCTCCGTGCTGGTGAAGCTGATCTTCCTGTCCCTGCTCGTCGGCGCCTTCATGGCCTTCCTCGACATCACCCCCTTCGGGCTGATCGAGGGTTTGTTCGACTGGATCAGCTCGGTGCTCGATCTCAGCTTCGAGACGGTGCAGGAGATCGGCATCTGGGTCCTCTATGGAGCGATCATCGTCGTCCCGCTGTGGCTCCTCTCGCGCCTGTTCAGCCGCCGCTGAGACATCTTGAGGATCGGTATGGACGGTACCTCCCTGGTTCAGCGCCCTGAAATCTCCCATCGGCGGATGCTCGCGCTCGCCTTGCCGATGACCCTGTCGCATGTGACGACGCCCCTCTTGGGCCTCGTCGACGCGACGGTGATCGGGCGGTTGGGTGAGGCGCATCTCCTCGGTGCGGTGGCGCTCGGCGCCGTAATCTTCGATTTCGTGTTCTGGAGCTTCGGGTCGCTCCGCATGGCAACCGCAGGCCTCACGGCCCAGGCGACGGGCGCCGGCAACCGGCATGAGGTCGACCTGACGCTCGCCCGCGCCCTCTTGGTCGGGGCGGTGACGGGCCTCCTGCTGATCCTGCTGCAATGGCCTGTGGCGGCCATTGCCTTTTCCATGGCGGGTGCGAGTCAGGCCGTGACGGATGCGCTCTCGACCTACTTCTTCATCCGCATCTGGGCTGCCCCGTTCACCCTGGCCAACTACGTGATCTTAGGCTCGACTCTGGGGCGCGGTCGCACCGATCTCGGCCTGCTGCTGCAGGTGGCGATCAATGTCGCCAACATCATACTGACGATGGCTCTGGTCCTCGGCTTCGATCTTGGCATTGCAGGTGCTGCCATCGGCACGGCGCTCGCCGAGGTGCTGGGTGCAGGTCTCGGCATCCTGGTCCTGCGCCGTCTCGGCTCGAACCCGTTTGCCGTCACCTGGCAGGAGGTTCTGAACCGCACAGCCATGCTGCAAACGCTCGCCATGAACCGGGACATCATGATCCGCAATGTGGCCCTGATCCTGGCCTTCTCGATCTTCAGCGCCCTTGGCGCACGATCGGGCGACGTGACGCTGGCGGCCAATGCGGTTCTCTACAACATGTTTTTGATCGGCGGCTATTTCCTCGACGGCTTCGCCACCGCCGCCGAGACCCTGTGCGGCCAGAGCATCGGCGCGCGGGACGAGCGCGGCTTTCGTCGCGCCATTCGCCTGAGCCTCGGGTGGAGCCTTGGATTTGGACTTGCGGTATCGGCGATCTTCCTGATCGGCGGCGGGCTTTTCATCGACTTCGTGTCGACCAATCCAGACGTGCGGTCCTATGCCCGCGAATATCTGGTCTTCGCAGCCCTCACGCCCTTCTTCGGGGCTGCCGCCTTTGCCTTCGACGGCATCTATACGGGTGCGACCTGGACCAGATCCATGCGCGACCTGATGGTGGTTGCCTTCCTGGCCTATGGAGCGGTTCTCCTAGCAGCGGGAAGCCTCGGCAACACGGCCCTGTGGATCGCCCTGCTCGTCTTCCTGAGCGCGAGAGGCATCGGTCAGTTTATCCTCTATCCGCGGCTGGCGAGGAAAACCTTCGCCAGCCGATGATCATGGTGTCGCTTACAAGCGGCCCTGCGCAATCGCGGATGCATCGCGGCCGATTGCCTGTGCCAGCGACATGTTCTCGCTTTCGAGCTTTCGCACCAAACCGCTCTTGATGTCACCGATGATGCTTGGCCCTTTGTAGACCATGGCCGAGTAGAGCTGCACCAGGCTCGCGCCTGCGCGGATCTTCGTCCAAGCTGCCTCGGCGGAATCGATGCCTCCGACCCCGACCAGCGGGATCTTGCGCTCCACGCGCAGGAAGGTCTCGGCAAGAAGCTTCGTCGATGGCACGAAGAGCGGCTTGCCCGACAAGCCTCCGGTTTCCGAGGCCAAGGCCTTCTCCTGCAGACCTTCTGGGCGAGCGATGGTGGTGTTGGACACGATGAGCCCATCGACGCCGCGCCGGAGTGCGGTGGCAATCATCGCATCGAGCGTATCGAGAGAAATGTCGGGTGCGATCTTGAGCAGGATGATCGTCTTGGACCGGCCCTGATCCGCCTTGTCGCGCGCCTCGATGCTGCGGGCGAGAAGATCGTCGAGGAAAGCCTCTCCCTGAAGATCGCGCAGGCCCGGCGTGTTGGGCGAGGACACATTGATCGTCAGGAAAGAGGCCAGGCCGCATAGGCGCTCGACGCATTGGGCGTAATCGGCAATGCGATCGGCCGAGTCCTTGTTGGCTCCGATGTTGACGCCGACGATTCCTGGACGCCCACGACGGCGGGAGAGGCGCTCGCGCGCAACCTCAAGGCCATCGCTGTTGAGACCGAAGCGATTGATCACCGCCTCGTCACGCGTCAGCCGGAAAACCCGCGGACGCGGATTACCCTCCTGCGGCTTTGGCACAACGCCACCGAGCTCCACGAAGCCGAAGCCAAGGGATAGGAGTTGATCGGGAACTTCGCATTGCTTGTCGAAGCCTGCCGCAAGCCCGACCGGATTGGAGAATGTACGGCCGAACACATTCACAGCAAGCTGGGGATCGTCTTTTGGCGCAGACGTCACTGGCATCAGCGACAATCCTCGGATCGTCAGCTGATGCGCCGTCTCTGCATCGAGCGCATGAAGAGCAGGTTTTGCGAGAGAAAAGAGCGCGCCTATCATGGGGCAAGATCCGGAAATGTGTGCTGACCATTGGCGCCGAGAGGAAGCGGCTTCACCCACAGCACGGCGGAGAGGTTCAAGGGAGCGTAGAGATGCGGAAACAGATCGCCGCCGCGCGAAGGCTCATAGCGCAGCGCCTCGCCCAGTGCATCCGCGTCGATAGCGATCAGCAACAGGTTGTCCTGTCCGGCAAAATGCTTGGCTGCCGTTTCGCGGACTTGTTCTGCAGTAGAAAAATGGAGGTACCCATCTTGGATATCGATGGGCGCTCCATGAAAAGATCCTGCTTTTTCGGCTTCCCGCCACAGAAAATCGGGGCAAATTTTGTAAATTATGCTCATGAAACTCAGGTAGCCGCGCGTCGCTTCTGGAGCAATCCCTATTAGACATATTGTCTCAATAGTCAGTTGCCAGTTGTTTAGCCTTAGAACACTCTTAATTCCTAATCATAGGTTCGCTTTCAGTAATTTCGCTCCATGCGAAGGTTTGTACAATGTTATCTCACGAGCGCGTTTGGGCTGCTATCGATGCGTTGGCCTCACGTCATGGCATGACCGCATCCGGACTGGCTCGCAAAGCCGGTCTCGACGCGACCAGCTTCAACAAATCCAAACGCGTCAGTCCCGAGGGCCGGGAGCGCTGGCCCTCGACGGAATCGATTTCCAAGATCTTGAAAGCCACAGGCGCGACCCTGGAGGATTTCCTCCGTCTCGTCGAGCCTTCGGGCTCCTTGCGTCGTTCCATGATCCCGCTGATCGGCATGGAGGAAGCGGCCTCGGGCAAGATCTTCAACGAGGAAGGCCTGCCGAGCGGCGGCCCCGGCTGGGACGAGATCGAGTTTCCCGATTTCGGGCAGGAGAAGGTTTTCGCCCTCGAGGTCACGGGAGACGCCTTGGCTCCGCTCTATCGCGACGGCGACATTCTCATCGTCTCGCCGACAGCCAGCACCCGCAAGGGAGACCGGATCGTCGTATGCACGACGAATGGAGACATCCTGGCCAAGGAGCTCAAGCGCCGCTCGGCCAAGACCCTGGAAATGACCTCTCTCGGCAAGGATCAGGAAGATCAGGTGATCTCCACGGAAGAGATCACCTGGGCTGCCCGGGTCATGTGGGCGCGGCAGTAAACGTTTAAGCCGCGCGGCCTGCTTGGCGGTCTTTCAGGAAAGCTTCGTGCTCGCGCACGAGATCGCCGGCCAGGGCCTTCCTGATCAGCGCCCGCGATTCCTTCACGCCGTAGAGTGCAACGAACGAGCCAAAGCGCGGACCGCGAGGCTCGCCGAGTAGAACCTGATAGATCGTGTTGAACCACTCGATCGACACGCCGGGGCGCTCGGGCGTTGCTCCCTTGGCTTTGAAGTCCTGATAACGCGGCTCCGTTCGGCCGACATTGTAGATCTCGTCCTGGATTGCTTCCGCCGTCGCAGAGCGGCCATCCGCTTCGAAGGATCCGAGCACCTCTTCCAGGCGCCGCAGGGAAGCTGCCTCGACCTCGTCCGGAAGACGGTAGGTCTTCTGCGGCTTCACGAAGTCCTCGAAGTAACGCACCGCCCGCTTCACGAGGCTGTCGAGACGCGGATGGGTCTCAGGCGAGACACCCGGTGCGTAGCGGCGGATGAATCCCCAGAGCACGTTGGGGTCTTCCGAATTCGCCACCGCAACCAGATTGAGGAGCATGGAGAACGAAATCGTCGTGCCGGGCTGATTGCCTTCACCCGAGGACACCAGTTCGGGAGCCGGCGGCGTGCCCGCATGGAGATGCCAAGCCGGATTCATCAAGCGCATCCTGGCGTCCTGCGCCGGGTACTTCTCCAGGAAGGTGAGGTAATCGTCCACCTGCCGCGGGATCACATCGAAATGAAGCTTCTTCGCCTCGCGCGGCTTGTTGAACATGAACAGCCTGAGGCTGTCGGGCGTACCATAGGTAAGCCACTCGTCGATGGTGAGCCCGTTGCCCTTGGACTTGGAGATCTTCTGGCCCTTGTCGTCCAGGAAGAGCTCGTAGTTGAACCCGTCCGGCGGCAGGCCGCCGAGGACTTTGGCGATCTCGCCCGAGAGCTTCACGCTGTCGATGAGGTCCTTGCCGGCCATCTCGTAATCGACGCCAAGCGCAACCCAACGCATGGCCCAGTCGGGCTTCCATTGCAGCTTGGCGTGGCCGCCGGTGACCGGCGTCTCGAAGCGCTCCCCAGTCGCCGGGTCGCGCCACACGATGGTGCCTGCGTCCACCTTGCGCTCGTCGATAGGCACCTGCATCACGATGCCGGTCTTGGGATGAACCGGCAGGAAAGGCGAGTAGGATTGCTGACGCTCCTCACGTAAGGAAGGCAGCATGATCGCCATCACCGCATCGTAGCGCTCCAGCACCGTCAGCAGGGTCTTGTCGAACCGACCGGCCTTGTAGCACTCCGTGGCCGACAGGAACTCGTAATCGAAGCCGAACGCGTCGAGGAATTCACGCAGACGGGCATTGTTGTGGTGCGCGAAGCTCTCGTGCGTGCCGAACGGGTCCGGCACCTGGGTCAACGGCTTGCCGAGAGCCGAGGCGACGAGCTCCTTGTTCGGAACGTTGTCCGGAACCTTGCGCAGGCCATCCATGTCGTCCGAGAAGGCGATGAGACGGGTGGGGATGGAGTCGCCCGTCAGAACCCGGAAGGCATGGCGCACCATGCTGGTGCGGGCCACCTCGCCGAAGGTGCCGATATGCGGCAGGCCCGAGGGTCCATAGCCGGTCTCGAACAGAGCCTCCTGCTTTCCGGTCCGTTTGAGCCGCTCGACGAGCTTGCGCGCCTCCTCGAAAGGCCAGGCGGTCGCAGTCTGGGCGGCTTCAATCAGAGCAGGATCAAGAGACAGAGGTTGGGACATGGGCCTAGTGCTTGCGGGAAATGCTTCCAGAAGCGCGGCACACTAGGGATCAGACCCGCAAGGGTCAATGCGGTAACCCGTCTGCCTGCAGGCGGATGGAGCTCTAGAAGGGGCTTACGGGAAAGAAGCGCAGATAGAGTTCCGCGTACTTTCCTTCCTTCCAAAGCTGGTGCAGGGCGAAATCGAGGGCCCGGCGCAGGGTTTCATCCTCTGTCCGGGTGATGAAGCCGATCCCCTCTCCGAAAAAACGGCTCTCCAGGTAGGGACCGCCGGAGAACTCGCAGCAGCCTCCGGCCTCCTCGCCGCCAATCCAGAGGGCAAGGCCAAGCCCATCGGCAAACAAGTAGTCGATCTCACCGCCCTTGAGAGCCGTTTGCGCAGCAACAAGCTCAGGATAGGGCTTGAGGGTGGCACCGGGCAGGAAAGCTTTTGTGAAAGCCTCATGGGCCGTGCCCCCGACAACGCCGATGCTCTTGCCCTGAAGGGCTTTTGTATCGGGGGCGGGCTGATTGCGATCCTTGCGAACCGCAAAGCGCGCGGGAATCTTGAAATAGGGGCTCGTCACCGCAAAACGCTGCCTGAGGTCGGCCGTCACAGGAATGGCAGCGGCCACCACGTCGCCCTGGCGCTCGTTCAGGGCATCGAGCAGCGTATCGAAGCGACGGACCTGAACCGTGCAGGTCAGGGTCAGCCGCTCGCAGGCGGCCCGGGCAAGTTCCACCGACAGCCCGGTCGGGTTGCCGTCCAGGCCTGGAAAATGCAGAGGCGGGAAGTCGTCGTCGACGAGAAAGCGGATCGTGCGCGTGGCCGGCAGCTCCGGCCGCTCGAGCTGGGCCCGCGGATCCCAGAAATTAGGGATGGCAACGCCTTGGGCCTGGGCTGCACCGAACGTCAAAAGCAGCGACAAGGCTGACAAGCCTAAGCTTAGGGGCTTGATCTTGTGCTGGAAGCGGGCGACCAATGTAACGATATTTTGAACCATCAAGACGCCATTCTCTTGCACGCTGCCCCGAACCATCGACGAACGCCCACAAGACGCGTCCTTCTCTCATGAGGCAGGGTCTAGCGGAGAGTGGCCCACAGTCAACAGCGCTGCCGGTCGAGATCGGCTTCCTGGCCCATCATGGGCATGCACCGGAGGCCCTGCACCAAGCCGCGATCCTCGCCCAATGGGAGGGGGTCACGGCGGACGAGTTTCTTCTCAAGCATGGCCTGATCGACGAGAATACGTTCTACCGGGCTCTTGCGGCCGAGCTTCAGCTGCCGTTCCTGGCAGTCCCTCGCCTGTCGTCGGCAACCCAATATCCGGGCAGCATCCTGGCAGGCTTGGCCCCTCTTGCAAGAGCCGAGCGAGGGTTCGTCCTGGCACCTCGCGGTGCTTCGCTGGCCCACCTCCTGAAGTCGCGTCCCCGAGCCCACCCATTTGCAATCACGACGCCAGCACAGCTGGCGAAGGCTGTTTTTCAGGCCAAAGCGCCTCTGATCGCCCATCGCGCAGCCTTCGACCTGCCCAGACGCGCTCCCGACCTGTCGGCCCGGGACGGGATCAGTCTGCTGCAGTTGTCCGGTCTGTCGGGTGCTGCCATGCTCCTCTCGTTCGGCAGCGTTCTGGCTCCCGGCCTGACGCTCAGTGTCCTGGGAGCCGCCATGAGCCTCCTGTTCCTCGGGACCATCGTTCTGCGGCTTGCAGCATCGCTTCTGAAAAACCCTGTGGAACCGGCAGCCCCGCTGCCTCGCATCGAGGATGCCGCCCTGCCGGTCTACACCGTCATCGTCGCGCTCTATCGGGAGAAGCGTATTGCGGCTCGCCTCATCGATGCTCTGACGCGGATCGATTATCCCCCAGCCAAGCTCGACATCAAACTCGTGCTCGAGGCCGACGACCGCGAAACCCTTGAGGCTCTGGGCTCCGTCAGCCTGCCCGGCAATATGGAGGTGATGATTGCCCCGAAGGGCGAGCCGCGCA
>JALYFY010000053.1 GCA_030777385.1 Pseudomonadota bacterium
TTCAGCCTGCTCGAAGCGGAGCGCCGCATCGGCGTGACGCTCACCGAGTCCTATGCCATGTGGCCGGGCTCCTCCGTGTCGGGTCTCTACCTGTCGCACCCCGACGCCTATTACTTCGGTGTCGCCAAGGTCGAGCGCGATCAGGTGGAGGACTACGCGGCGCGCAAGGATATGAGCGTGGCGGAGGTCGAGCGTTGGCTTGGCCCCATCCTCAACTACGACCCGGTGCGCTATCGGGTGATGGCGGCGGAGTAGCACCGCTACCTACACTGTCATCCCCGCGAAGACGGGGACCCATATCCGCTGACGGCGCCAGATCAGGAACCGGTAGTGGTATGGATTTCCACGCTTGCGGCGCGGCCCTTCGGGTCGGGCTCTGCTGCGCGGCCCTGGAATGCAGTCTTAGAGCAGTGCGCGACCCTGGAATGAGGTGATTGTCACTCCCGCCGCAACGCCTCGATCGGATCGAGCCTCGCCGCTCTCTGTGCCGGGTAGAACCCGAAGAAGATGCCCACCAGCGCCGAGAAGCCGACGGCCATGAGGATGGCGTTGGTCGACACCAGCGACGGCCAGCCGGCGAATTGCGCCACAAGATAGGCTGCGCCTGCACCGAGCCCGATCCCGAGGGCTCCCCCGATGGTGGAGAGTGTTGTCGCCTCGATGAGAAACTGGCTGCGGATATCGCGCGGTCGCGCACCGACCGCGAGGCGCAGGCCGATCTCGCGGGTGCGCTCGGTGACCGAGACGAGCATGATGTTCATGATGCCGATGCCGCCCACCAGCAGCGACACGGCCGCAACGGCTGCCAGCAGCAAGGACAGGGTATTGGCGGAGGCGGATGCCGTGTTGGCGATCTCCGTCAGGTTGCGGACGGAGAAATCGTCCTCCTGCTCAGCATGTATGCGGTGGCGCTGTCGCAGGAGCTGCGTCATGCTCTCGATGCCGGGCTCAATGTCCTCCTCATGGGCGAACTTCACGAAGATCGAGCCGACCGAACCGTCCTTGGCATAGTTACGGCCGATCACCCGCCTGCGGCCCGCATCGAGCGGCACGAAGATCACGTCGTCCTGATCCTGCCCGAAAGCGGATTGTCCCTTCGACGCCATGACGCCGATAACCCGAAACGGCACGTTGCGCACACGCACGATTTGACCGACGGGGTCATCCTCGCCGAAGAGATTGCGCGCGACCGTCTGGCCTAGGATGATCACGATATCCCCACGGCGGACCTCCTCCGGATCGAAGGTGCGACCGGATGCTACATCCCACTCGCGGGCGGAAAACCAATCGAGGTCGATGCCGTAGATGCGCGTGCCCCAGTTGCTGCCGCCTGCGACAACCTGGGCTCCGCCCTGCACGAAGGGCGCTGCGGCCACCACGCCGTCGACCTCGCGCCGAATGGCTGACGCATCCTCATCCGTGAGCGAGGAGGCAGCGCCTGCGCCGAGCCTGGCACCGCCCTGAGTGACGTTTCCCGGGGTGACGATGGCGAGGTTTGCGCCAAGCGACCGGATCTGCTGATCGACCAGATTACGCGCGCCCGAGCCGATGGCCACGGTGGCGATCACGGCGGCAACCCCGATGACGATGCCGAGCATGGTGAGAAGGCTGCGCAGGGCGTTCGCCATGATGGCGGAGAGCGCGGAGAGGACAGCCTCGATCAATCTCATTCGGCGGCCTCCGGTGCGAGGTCCCGCGCATCAACCGGCGTCTGCCGGTGATCCTCGATGACGCGGCCATCCTTGAAGCGGATGAGACGATGCGCATGGCGGCCCACCTCGGCGTCGTGCGTCACGAGAACGATGGTGACGCCCTCGCGGTTGAGCTCCTGGAACAGGCTCAGGATCTCGTTGGCCGTGCGGCTGTCGAGCGCGCCGGTCGGCTCGTCTGCGAGCACCAGGCTCGGGTTGTTGACCAGCGCCCGCGCGATGGCGACGCGCTGCTGCTGCCCGCCCGACAGCTGCATCGGGCGGTGATGCGCCCGGTCTGCAAGGCCCACGCGGCTCAAGGACCGCAAGGCGCGCTCGCGGCGTGTCCTTCGGTTGACGCCCGCATAGACCATCGGCAACTCCACATTGCTCAAGGCGTCAACACGGGGCAGCAGGTTGAACTGCTGGAACACGAAGCCGATCTCGCGGTTGCGCAGGCGTGCGAGCCCGTCCGCATCGAGGCTCTCGACGGCCGTGCCGGCAAGGCGGTACTCGCCGCTACTGGGCTTATCGAGGCAGCCGACAAGATTCATGAAAGTGGATTTGCCCGATCCGGAAGGTCCCATCACGGCGACGAAATCGCCCTCCTCGATGGCAAGCGACACGCCGTCGAGCGCCACGACCCGGCCGGAGTCGAGATCGTAGACCCGTCTCAGATCGTGTGTTTGGATGAGCGCCACAGCATAGACCTCAAAACATGCGTGGCGGGCGCGGGCGGCGGTTGGCAGCGCCGTTCGGATCTTCCGCCGCATCGGCACGCGGCGCGCCGACGATGACGGCGGTGCCGGCCTGAACCTCACCGCGAAGGATCTCCGTATAAGCTCCATCCGTCACGCCAAGCCGCACGGGGATCGGTTGGGGATTGCCGTCCGGTCCGACACGATAGATGCGTGCCCTGGCGCCCTCGTCCTGCTGCGTGAGCTGGGCCTGCTCGCTGCGTGCCCTCCGTCGAGGCCCTTGGGCCTCCGGTGCACCGCTCGTGCCCTCGTTGGTTCCTGCCTGTTCATTCTGCCGAAGCGGCCGTCTTGGTGTCTGGCCATCTGTCGTGCCGGCTCTCGCTTCGGCGGACGCCATCGCGACAGCCGGGCGGAAGCGCAGGGCCGCATTCGGGATGCGCAGCACATCCTCGCGCTCATCCGTGATGATCTGGAGGTTTGCCGTCATGCCGGGCAGGAGCGACTGATCCCGGTTCCGAACCCCGATGACGGCCGTATAGGTGACCACGTTCTGAACCGTCTGCGCAGAAAGGCGCACCATGCGCACGCTGCCCTCGAAGGTACGGTTCGGGTAGGCGTTGACGGTGAAGGTCACCTTCTGTCCCTCCTTGAGTCGGCCCACATCCGCTTCGTCAATATTGGCGTAGATGTCGATCTCGCTCAGGTCCTGGGCGATGGTGAAGAGGGTAGGGGCCGAGAGCGAGGCAGCCACCGTCTGGCCCAGTTCGACCTCCCGCTTGATGACGACGCCGTCGACTGGCGATTTCACCTCCGTGCGGGCGAGATCGATCTCGATGTCGCGCAGCTTGGCCTGCCGCTGCAGGATGACCGCCTCGGCGGATTTCACCCCTGCCTCGGCCAGCGCGAGGTCGGCCTTGAGGCCTTCCAGCTCCGCCCGGTTCGAGGTGATCTGGGCCAGGGCCGAGGCAAGGTTGGCCCTCTGGATATCCACTTGCGTTCTGGCCTGCTCGAGAGCCGTCTGCGTTCCTACGGCGCGGGCGTTAAGCTCCGTCTGCCGCTCGAGATTGCGCTGCGCCTCGTCCAGCTGCGCCTGGGTCCGGTCGCGCTGCGCCGCCAGGTCGTTGGCCTGCGCCTCTGAACGCTGCAGGCCCGAGCGCGCCTTGTCGATCTGGGCACGCTTGGTGTCGAGATCGGCCCTGGCCTGAGCCAAGTCCGCCAGCGCCGCATCCCGGCGCGACTTGATCTGCTCCGAATAGATCCGGGCCACCACCTGGCCTTCCTTCACGGGGGTGTTGTAATCGGCCAGGATCTCGACCACTTGGCCGGACAGCTGCGAGCCGACCAGGACCGTCGTTACGGGATTGAGCGTGCCGGTGGCGCGAACGCTGGCCGTGATGGAGCCGCGGTCCACCGCGCCGAGGCGGTAGGCCTGATCCGACGCATTGCCGCCCGTGGGCTTCCACAGGATGAAGCCGGCACCTGCGGCAACGAGCAGAATCCCAGTCAACCACAACCAAGCGCGACGCAACGAACAGCCCTCTTTGCGACAATCATGTCTATGAGCGGCGATTGTGGCCTATTTGCCGGGGCGTTTCGAGTTAACTCTTTGTCATGCAGCAGCCGACGGCCGGGCGGCGATCAGGTTGCGCAGGGTCATGATGGTGGAGGCATCCGCCACCCCGTCGACGCGCTCGGGCCTGAAATGGCGTTGGAAGGCGGTGACAACCTTTTCCGTGTCCTCGTCGAAGGTGCCGTTGATCTTCACACCGTAGCCATACATGGCGAGCATCGCCTGCAGAGCCTCGATGGGCATGCCCTGATCGCCCCGGGAGAAGAAGCGGCCGTCGCTGGTGGCCGCAGGCGGAACCCAATGGCCGACGCCTGCCGCGTGCAGCTTGTCCCATGGAAAGAGCTCGCCCGGATCGACCTTGCGGCCGGGCGCAACGTCGGAATGGCCGAGCACCCGGGTTGCCGGGATGCGCCAGCGGGTGATGATGTCCTTGGTTAGTGCTGCAACACTCTCGATCTGCCCGGCTGGAAAGGGCGGCAGGCCGCCCGGGTGCCCGGGATTGGCGATCTCAATGCCGATGGAGCAGGAGTTGATGTCGGAGTTCCCATCCCAGAACGAGAGGCCTGCATGCCAGGCCCGGCGTGCCTCCGGCACCAGCTGGAGAACCCGCCCGTCGCCAAAGACGAAATAATGGGCGGATACCTGTGAGACGGGGTTGCAAAGCCACTGCAGGGCCTCGCCTTCGTCGGGCATGCCCGTGTAGTGAAGGATGACGATGCTGGGGCGCTGTCCGTCCTTCCGCTCCCCGTGATTGGGCGAAGGGAACACCTTGGCGGCAACGGAGCTTTCGGGGGACAGGGCGCTCATGCGGCTACCGGATGCCCCGTTCGGCGGCGATGCTCTCCCACGCCGCATTGATCGCAGCGAGACGCTCGGTTGCGATCTTCACGGCTTCCGGCGGCAGGCCTCGGGCAATCTCCCGGTCGGGGTGGTTTTCGGCCACGAGCTTGCGGTAATGCCGCTTCAGCTCGTCGTCGCTCATCTCCCTGTCAGCCTTGAGGATGAGATAGGGGTCGTCGGCGCGCTGGACATGGCGGGCCGCGATGCGCTCGAAATCCCTGTCCGAAAGGGCGAAGATCGTCGCTACGTCCCTGAGATAGGCATATTCCGCCTCATGGACCGCCGCATCGGCCTTGGCGATGTGAAACAAGCCGTCGAGCACATCTTCGAGGAGGGCGGGCTCTTCCTTGAACTCCTCGGCGAGCTGCCGGGCATAAGCCTCGAATCCGTCCGAGGTCTGCATGGCGAGGCGGAACAGGCGCTCGACTCTCTCGTGTTCGCTGTCCGGCACCTCGACGATCTGTTCGAAGGCCTTGATCTCAATATCGACGACGACGCCATCGGCTTTCGCCATCTTGGCCGCCAGCGCAACGAGGCCCATCGTGAAAACGATATCGCGCGGCGGCTTTCCGAAAAGAGCGCCTTCACGATCAACGAGCATGTGGCCTGCGACGCCCCCCAGGAGAGCGCCAATCGGCCCACCAAGCGCCAGCCCCAGGCCGACACCGCCCAGCTTTCCCCAAATCGACTGAATCATCTTGATGTCAGTGGTACGCCCAAGTGCGGGCAAAAGAAAAGGGGCCGAGACGATCTCGGCCCCCCGAATTCGATCTCAGATGCGTGATTAGCGGCAGTACACGTTGCCGTACACGTCCTGGTACGTGCCGTAGGGGCAGGCCGGGCCGCGCGGAGTTGTGCTGGCGCCAACGATCGCACCGCCGGCGCCGCCGATGGCTGCACCCGCAAGAGCACCGCCTGCCGTGCCGGTGGCTGCGCCGCCGATCGCCGCACCTGCCAGACCGCCGATAGCAGCGCCGCCGACGGCACGCTCGCCAGGAGTGTTGCATGCTGCCATCGAGAGGGTGAGAGCACCGGCGGCAATTGCTGTCATGATCTTTTTCATGGAGGCTTCCCTGTTATCTAGCGGGCTATAGGCTAACCCAGCCCTACTTAGCTTGACCTTACGCTGTCGCCAACTCCCGGCAGCTGAAAGAGTTCCTTGTAGCTCCCTTAAGCTGCCGAAATTCTTCTAATTTCCCACAGGCTAAAACGGGCGGAGCTTGCTTGGATTTGCCAGTCTCGACGGTCTAGCTTGAACATCGCCTGAACATAGTTTTGGCACGATGTGCCACATCTTCGCCTTATTTGCCCTCCACCGACCGGACCCTCACGATTAATGCCCTCCGGAGTTTTGGCATGACTTGGCAACATTTCCTCAGAACCCTGGCGATTGCGATTTTCGGTGCGGCCGTGCTGGCCGTTGCATCGCAGGCCAGGGCCGAGGGAGGAAATGGAGGTGCCGTCATCTCGCCGGATCAGGCCGAGGAGTTTCTGAAGGCGGCCGCTGAGGACGAGAAGGCTGTTGCTGAGGAAGAGGCCTCTGAGGCTCCCGATGTCAAGAAGACTGAAAAGGCGGCCAAGGGCTCGGAGAAGAAGGCGAAAGAGGCTGTAGCCGCAGCCAGCAAGCCTCAGAAGGTCAGTGCCCAGGAGAGCAAGGCCCAGGAAGCCACGGAAGCAGCCGTTCAGCCGGAAGGCGAAAGCGCCGAAGAACAGACTGCGGCTCTCTCAGCACCTCAGGTCGAGAGCAAGGCCAAATCCCGGCTGTCCGATGCTGTTCGCGCCAGTGCTCTCAAGCCGCTGATCGCCCGCTATGCCTCCGAGAACGACCTGCCCTACGAGCTTGCCGATGCGGTCGTTCGCCTCGAGAGCCGCTACAATGCCGGCGCCCGCAACGGGCCGAACATGGGGCTGACGCAGATCAACTTCCGCACGGCTCAGTCCTTAGGATATCAGGGCGCAGCAGCCGGGCTGCTCGATGCGGAGACCAACCTCCGCTACGGTCTGAAATATCTGGCCAAAGCCTACAAGCTTGCAGGCGGCGATACCTGCGGCACCATCCTGCGCTATCAGTTCGGTCACCGGACGCAGACCATGACGAGCGCGTCTCGGACTTATTGCGCCAAAGTGAAGGTCATTACGGCTGCGGCGGAATAATCGGTTCTTGACGTAAAGCCTCTTTTGGCACCACATCCCCCCGTCAGCCGGCCGGGCGGCCGCTTCGAGTTCAGCTCGGGGAGGAAAGTCCGGGCTCCATGGAAGCAAGGTGCCGGATAACGTCCGGCGGGGGCGACCCCAGGGAAAGTGCCACAGAAAGCAGACCGCCCCGCAAAGGTTCTCGGATCTTCGGGGTAAGGGTGAAAGGGTGCGGTAAGAGCGCACCGCGGACGCAGCAATGCGGACGGCAAGGTAAACCCCACCAGGAGCAAAACCGAATAGGGACGACAGGCGTTCGCGCCAGGCCCGCTTCCAGGCTGGTCGTCCGGGTTGGTTGCTTGAGGCGGTCAGCAATGATCGTCCCAGAGGAATGGCCGTCACGTTCAAAGTCTTAGACTTTGGGCCCTACAGAACCCGGCTTACAGGCCGGCTGACCCCATCTTTCCACAGGCTCGAATTTTGCAAAAAGCGGAGCAAACCTTTGCTCCGCTTACGATTCATTAACCGTAAATGCGTCTCATGTGGAACGCATGCCAAGAGGCGTGCGGTCCGCCCTCGTTCCGTTGACGCCCATATTATCCCATGTTATCCCAAATCATCCCGTCGACGGTGTCTTCCGAAGGGGGCGTCAAGCACTCAAGAAATGCTGGCACCCTGCTTCTGAAAGTAGCGTCTCCACCGGCAACGGGGGGCAGATCGTCACGATCTGCCGGGGGGCTGACAATCAGGAGCTTGCGAGCTGCGGCCAATGAACCGCTTCGTGTCCAATTTCACCAACAAGTTGGATTCGAAGGGTCGCGTCTCGATCCCCGCATCCTTCCGGGCC
>JALYFY010000054.1 GCA_030777385.1 Pseudomonadota bacterium
CGGCCCCATTCGGCGCCGGCCACCACGATGTCGCCGGTGTGCAGCGTGCCGCGCTGGACGAGCACGGTTGCCACCGGACCGCGGCCGCGATCGAGCTTTGCCTCGATGACGGTGCCTTCCGCCGAGCGCTCGGCATTGGCCTTGAGCTCGAGGATTTCCGCCTGCAGCTGGAGACCTTCGAGCAGGGTCTCAAGACCGTCGCGGGTCTTGGCGGAGACCTCGAATTCGAGGGTTTCGCCACCCATCGACTCAACCACGATGGAGTGCTGCAGAAGCTCGGTGCGCACCCGCTGCGGGTTGGCGTCGGGCTTGTCGATCTTGTTGATCGCCACGATCAGCGGCACGCCGGCCGCCTGCGCGTGGTTGATCGCCTCGATCGTCTGCGGCATGACGCCGTCATCGGCCGCCACCACCAGCACGACGATGTCCGTCACCTTGGCGCCGCGGGCACGCATGGCCGTGAAGGCCGCGTGGCCGGGCGTGTCGATGAAGGTGATCTTGCCGCCGAGCGGCGAGGTCACCTGATAGGCGCCGATATGCTGGGTGATGCCGCCGGCTTCGCCGGAGACCACGTTGGTCTTGCGGATCGCGTCGAGCAGCGAGGTCTTGCCGTGATCGACGTGACCCATGATGGTCACGACCGGCGGACGGGTGACGAGGTTCTCGTCCACGTCCGGCGTATCGAACAGGCCTTCCTCGACGTCCGACTCTGCAACGCGCTTCACCGTGTGACCGAGCTCTTCCGCAATCAGCTGGGCTGAGTCGGAATCGATCACGTCCGTGATCTTGTGCATCTGGCCTTGCTTCATCAGCATCTTGATCACGTCCACCGCGCGTTCCGACATGCGGTTCGCCAGTTCCTGGATCGTGATCGTCTCGGGAATGATCACCTCGCGGGCGATCTTTTCCTTCTGCTCCACCTGACGGTGGCCCATGAGACGCTGGTTGCGGCGCCGGAAGGAGGCAAGCGAGCGGGTGCGCTCGTCCTCGCCCGAGGTCGCATTGGCCAGGGTCAGGCGGCCACGGCGCTTTTCCTCGCCGGGGGCAGCCTTGGGGGCCTTCGGCACGGCCACGGGCTTGGCGGCAACGCCGGGACGACGGATCGTGCGGGCGCCCTCCTCGTCATCCACCTCGACGGCGCGGGCGGCTACGGGCGGAACCGTGCGGACGTTGGGCTTTGCGGTTTCCGGATCGGGCGCGACGGGCGCTGCCGGACGAGCCATGTGGTTCAGGCTCGGCGGACGGCCGCCCATGGTGCCGCCGGTGCTGCGGGGACCACCGAATCCGCCTGGACGCGGGCCATCCTGGCGAGGTCCACCCGGACGCGGGCCGTCGGAACGGCCAGCAGGGCGGGGTCCGTCGGACCGGGGGCGGTCGGAACGCGGGCCTTCGAAGCGGGCACCATCCTGGCGCGGGCCGGGGCCGCTGCGTCCGGCCGGAGCCGGGGCTTGCGCCTGACGGGGCGGAGCAGCCTCTTCACCCAGACGGCGGCGAGCCTCGTCCTCGGCGCGGCGCTTGCGCTCCTCGTCCTGACGGCGGCGCTCGTCCTCTTCGCGCTTGCGGGCTTCAGCCGCTTCACGCTCCTGGGCTTCGGCCACTTCGCGCTCGGCACGGCGGGCAGTCTCTTCAGCCTGCCTCTTGCGGTCTTCCTCGTCGCGGCGGCGCGCATCGACGAGCGCGTTCATGCGTGCGTCGCGCTCCTGCTCGGAGAGCGTCTGCAGCACCATGCCGCCGGAGCGGGGCGTGTTCGGCGTGCTGTTGGACCGCTGCGGGCGGCCGCCTTGAGGGGCTGCCGGCTTGGGCGCGGGGGCAGCAGGCTTGGGCGCGCTGACGGGGGCCGCAGCCTGTTGCGGCGCGGGCCTCTCGTCCTTTGCCCCGCTACCGGGGCCGACAGCAGGGCGACGCTTGACGGTCTCCACCACAACCGATTTCGAGCGGCCATGGGAGAAGCTTTGGCGCACCACGCCCTGTTCGACGGGTCGCTTCAGAGAAAGCGTCTTGGGCGACACATGAAGAGTCTTGTCGCCCTGGTTTTTCGTATCGGTCATTCCGCCTCAGTTCCTGCGGGTTTCATAGTCTCGGGTTCGCCGGTCTCGTTATCGAGGCCAGTTTGATCGGCATCGAGGCCGCAGAAGGTGCGGTAACGATGCCAGCGGTTCAGAAAGCCGTCGCTCCCAGCGCCCGCGACGAGGGCAGCATGTATCACATGTGACCGGCCTAATGCCAAATCCAATTCGTCATTTGACAGATCTTGGACGACCGGAAAGCCTGATATTGCCCCATCGAGGCGTTTTCGCAACTGGTTTGCCAATTTTCTTCGCCCATCATCGGCCGCTTCTGCGGCATGAATAAGGGCAACGATGGGCTTATCCGTGATCGCCGACTCAACTTTATGAAAGCCGGTGATCACCGTGCCTGCCTTATTGGCCAGCGACAGACCCTGGCGCAGGTCGTCGCGAAGAAGGCGCTCGATGTCTTTAGCCAAGGTCTCGGGGGCCTTGGCTTCCGTCTTGAAGGCACGGGAGAAGAGGCGGCGTTTGGCCGCCTCTTCCACCAGGTTGGATCGGGCCGTGATCCAGACGCCGCGACCCGGCAGCTTGTGCTTCAGGTCGGGAACGACCTGGAGGTCGGGCCCGAGGACAAAGCGGATCAGCTCCGCCGGGGCTTTCGCCTCGCGGGTGACGATGCAGGTGCGCTCCGGTTCATGCCGCGGCACGAATGCTGACCTCGCTTTACCATTGCCGTTAGGACGGTTGAGCCTCGGTCTCGGCTTCTTCAGCCGATCCCTCGGTCTCCACAGTCTCTTCCGGCTGCTCGATCCAGCCCGCCTTCACGCGGGCGGCCATGATCATGTTCTCGGCGTCGGCGCGGGAGACGTCGAAGCCGTCGAGTGCCCCCTTGTAGCGGGTAGCCTCGGCGCCGCGGCCTTCCGTCCAGCCGACGAGATCGTCGGTGGCGCAGCCGGCGAGATCCTCGACGGTCTTCACGTCGTTCTCGCCGAAGGCCACCAGCATGGCGGTGGTGACGCCGTCGATCTCCTTCAGCTCATCGGCAACGCCCAGCTCCACGCGGCGAGCCTCGTTCTCGGCCTCGATCCGGCCGAGATATTCCTGGGCGCGGCTCTGGATCTCGGCGGCCGTATCCTCATCAAAGCCCTCGATGGAGGCCACTTCGCCTACGTCCACATAGGCGATTTCCTCAACCGAGCGGAAGCCCTCGGAGGCGAGCAGCTGGCCCACGACCTCGTCCACGTCGAGGGCGTTCATGAACAGCTCCGTGCGCTCGGCGAATTCCTTCTGCCGGCGCTCGGACTCTTCAGCCTCGGTGAGGATGTCGATGTCCCAGCCGGTGAGCTGCGAGGCAAGGCGCACGTTCTGGCCGCGGCGGCCGATGGCGAGCGACAGCTGGTCGTCGGGCACCACCACCTCGATGCGGTCAGCCTCCTCGTCGAGCACCACCTTGACCACTTCGGCGGGCTGGAGCGCGTTGACGATGAAGGTCGCCTGATCGGGGGACCAGGGAATGATGTCGATCTTCTCGCCCTGGAGCTCGCCCACCACCGCCTGAACGCGGGAGCCGCGCATGCCGACGCAGGCGCCGACCGGGTCGATGGAGGAATCGCGCGAGATCACGGCGATCTTGGCGCGCGACCCCGGATCGCGGGCAACCGCCTGCACGGTGACGATGCCGTCGTAAATCTCCGGCACTTCCGAGGCGAAGAGCTTCGCCATGAACTGCGGATGGGTGCGCGACAGGAAGATCTGCGGACCGCGGGCCTCGCGGCGCACGTCGAACAGGTAGGCGCGAACACGGTCGCCGGGGCGGAAGGTCTCACGGGGGATGAGCTCGTCGCGGCGGATGATGGCCTCGCCGCGGCCGAGATCGACGATCACGTTGCCGTATTCGACGCGCTTGACGGCGCCGTTCACCACGTCGCCGATGCGGTCCTTGAATTCCTGGTACTGCCGGTCGCGCTCGGCATCGCGCACCTTCTGCACGATCACCTGCTTGGCGGATTGCGCGGCGATGCGGCCGAAATCGAAGGGCGGCAGGGTGTCGGCGATCACGTCGCCCACCTGGGCTGCCGGGTTGTGCCGGCTGCGGGCCTCGGTAAGGCTGATCTCACGGGAGTCGTTCTCGATCGCGCCGTCCTCGACCACGAGGAGGTGCCTGGACAGGCGAAGCTCGCCGGTCTTCGAGCTGATCTCCGCATGGATATCGGTTTCCGCGCCGTAGCGGGACCGGGCCGCCTTGGCGATGGCATCCGCCATGGCGTCGAGCACGATCTGCTTGTCGATCACCTTCTCGCGCGCGACCGCATCGGCGATCTGCAAGAGTTCAAGCCTGTTGGCGCTAATAGCCATCGAGGTCGCTCCTTAATTCGGTTTCGTCTCAAGAGTGGGATGCGATGACCGCATCCTGCTCTTCATTCCTTTGTTCGACCGCATGATCGTGTCGCCGAACCGGCATCCGCCTCACCGGATCATGCGTCGGACGGGTCGCGCGGTTCGGGCGCTTCAACCACATCCGTGTCTTCATCAAGCTCGTCCGTGGTCGGCGCGGTTCCCCGGCGCAGCGACTCACGGATCAGGTCGTCGGTCATGACCAGATGGGCTTCCCCCAGATCCGTCAGCGGCAGGCGCGCGATGGGGTCGAGGCCCTCCTTCACGTCCGGCAACTCGACAACGAGCGTTCCGTTCTCCAGGCCCCGGAGAAAACCCCGGAAGCGCTTGCGGCCTGCCAGAGGCACGGCCATCTCGATCTTCGCATCGTAGCCGGTCCAACGCTCGAAATCGCTGGCGCGCACAAGCGGACGGTCGATGCCCGGCGAGGAGATTTCAAGGTAATAGGCCTGAGGGATCGGATCCTCCAGGTCGAGAACCGGCGAAATCGCCCGGCTCACGGTCTCGCAATCGGAGACCGACATGGTGCCGTCCGGCCTCTCGGCCATGATCTGCACGGTGCACCCGTTGGTGGGGGTGACCCGCACCCGCACGAGGTTGAAGCCCAGATCCTCGATCACAGGCTCGACGATTGCCGCCACCCGGGCGGCCACGCCGTTTTCGGTAATCAGCCGCTTGTCGCGTTCGTTCGTCATGGCTCTCCGCACGCTCCGGCCTTCAAACAATAAAAAAGAGCGGACCCGGCGGGGCCCACTCCTGAACAGCAGCTTTACACTGCAACCAGAGCTGACAAGAGCAATATACTGCTTCCAAGCTCAAAATGCAAGATTGGTATCCATGGGGCGTCGGAAGGATGCAGGCCTTTAGACCCGCACGAAGGTAAGATAGCTCGGCACGCGGCCCTCACGGATCGCCTTGGCCTCATAGCGGGTGCCGGGCCAGCCCTCATAGGGCTTGCGCCAATCGTCGGCGCCGGTTGCGGTCCAGCGGAAATGCCCGGAGCGCAAGGCTCGGGCGAGCACCCATCCGATATAGTCGTCGATGTCGCTGGCAAAGCGCAGCTCGGCCCCGGGCTTCATGACCCGAGCCAGCATGGCGAGGGTCTCGTCGGAGACCAGACGCCGCTTGCGTTGGCGGCGCTTCGGCCACGGGTCGGGGTAGAGGATATAGACACGGTCGAAGGAGGCGTCGGGCAGGGTCGGCAGCAGATCGGTGACGTCGTCGTCCCAGACCCGGACATTGTCGAGCCGCTCGTTCTCGATCACGGCAAGCAGTTTCGCCATGCCGTTCACGAAGGGCTCGCAGCCGATGAAATTGACGTCCTGGTGGGAGCGAGCCTGCGCTGCGAGATGCTCGCCGCCGCCGAACCCGATCTCAAGCCAGGTTTCCCGGGCCTGCCGGCTAGGGAAGAGGCTCGCGGGAGCGCTGCCCGGGGTCACGCGGATCGCGGGCAGCAGGTTCTGGACGAGGTCGTCCTGTCCGGCGCGAAGCTTCTTGCCCTTCCGGCGCCCGAAAAAGGCGCCGGCCCGTTCCGTTGCTTCGCTCATCGATAGACTTCTTTGAGCATGATCTTGCCGGAAAACCGGAGGCCACTTTTCCGGATCATGCTTTTAGCGGAACGCCGCCTTGAGGCTGTCGGCGAGGTCCGTGCGCTCCCAGGAGAAGCCGCCGTCCTCTTGAGGCTTGCGGCCGAAATGGCCATAGGCCGAGGTGCGGGCATAGATCGGCTTATTGAGGCCGAGTTGCGTGCGGATGCCGCGCGGCGAGAGGTCCATGGCGTCCATGAGCACCGCCTCGAGCTTGCCCTCGTCCACCTTGCCGGTGTCGTGCAGGTCCACATAGATCGAGAGGGGCTTTGCCACGCCGATGGCGTAGGAGAGCTGCAGGGTGCAGCGGTCGGCAAGGCCTGCGGCGACCACGTTCTTGGCAAGGTAGCGGGCCGCATAGGCAGCCGAGCGGTCCACCTTGGTCGGATCTTTTCCTGAGAAGGCGCCGCCGCCATGGGGCGCTGCGCCGCCATAGGTGTCGACGATGATCTTGCGGCCGGTGAGGCCGCAATCGCCGTCCGGGCCGCCGATCACGAACTTGCCGGTGGGGTTCACATGCCAGATGGTCTGGGCCGAGATCCAACCCTCGGGCAGGGTGTCGCGAATGTAGGGCTCGACGATGGCGCGCACGTCCTCGGAGGACAGGTTCTCGTCCAGGTGCTGGGTGGAGAGGACGATCTGTGTGGCGGCCACCGGCTTGCCGTTCTCGTAGCGCACGGTCACCTGGCTTTTGGCATCGGGGCCGAGCACGGCCGCACCGTTGGCCTTGGCCTTGCGGGCCGCAGTCAGGTTCTCGAGGATCTTGTGGGCGTAATAGATCGGCGCCGGCATGAGCTCGGGGGTCTCGTTGCAGGCATAGCCGAACATGATGCCCTGATCGCCCGCACCCTCGTCCTTGTTGCCGGAGGCATCGACACCCTGGGCAATGTGAGCGGACTGGGCATGGAGGTAGACGTCAACCTCGGCGTTCTTCCAGTGGAAGCCTTCCTGCTCGTATCCGATATCCTTGATC